>DASSBO010000403.1:0-2472 GCA_035698655.1 Streptomyces sp. | reverse complement strand
ACCCCGGAGCACTACACCCGCGGAGTGCTGGACACCCTCTCCTGGCTGAGCGGCCAGCGCGACGACCGCCCGTGACGCTCCGCGCCCGGCCGGCCCGCCTCCGGTAGCACCCCGCCCCGCCGACGGCGGTACGCTCGTCGTACACACTCGAACACCGGCCGGGCCGTGTCGCCCGGCCGGTGGAACGCGGCTGAGAGGTCGCTGGACCTTGGAGGGGAGGGCGACGATGCGCGGGGACTCCGGGCGGCTCGCGGTCGGCGCCGTGCTGGTCACCGGGCGCTGCGCGGTGCTGCGGGTGTCCGGTGAACTGGACTACGACAGTGAGCGCCGCTTCCTCGAGGAGGCGGGCGCCTTTGTCACCCAGGGGCGGCAGCACCTGGTTCTCGACCTGACCGCCCTGTCCTTCTGCGACTCGCGGGGCCTCAACTGCCTGCTCGCGCTGGAGTGGCTCTGCCGCCGCCAGGACGGCCGGCTGCTGCTCGCCTCCGCTGGCACGCACACCCGGCGGCTCCTGGAGCAGACGGGCACCGACCGGACGTTCGCCTGCTTCCCGACCGTCGGGCACGCCCTGGCGGCCGTCCCCGCCGAGCACCGTCCCGTCTGGCCGCCCACCGCGGTGGCCGCGGGCCGCGGCTGAGCCGCCGCCCCCCCGACACGACAGACAGCAGAGAGGACGGTCAGTGGGCACGGTCGTCGCCGTTCCGCAGACTCGGGACATGAAGGGCGAGGAACTCTCCGGTGACGAGGCGTGGGCGGCGCTGCGCACCTACGGCGGGCGAAGACTGCTCGCCGACTCCTTCCACCGCTTCCGCTACGCCGACGGCTTCACCAACGCCCGGGCGCTCGCCCTGCAGTTCGTGCTCGCCGTCGTGCCGCTCACCATCGCCATGGTCGGCGTCGCCGCCTCCCTGCACACCGAGAGCGTCGGCCGCGTCGTCGAACTGACGCTCTCGCGCATCGTGCCCGGCGCCAGTTCCCACGTCGTCCAGGACTCCCTCGGTCACTCGCGGCACAGCGCATTGACCGACCTGCAGGGAGAGATCGCGATGTGGTCCGGACTCGCCTTCGCGATGCTCAACCTCGCCTCCGCCATGGCCCAGATCGAGCGCGGCATCAACCGCATCTACGGCACCGAACGCGACCGGCCCTTCCTCGCCAAGTACGCCCGCAGCCTGGCGCTGGCCGTCGCGGCCGGGGCACCCATGCTGGGCGGCTTCCTGATGCTGGTGGCCGGTGACCCGATCGGCGGGGCGCTGACCGACACCTTCGGCTCGTCGGCCGCCTGGTCGGCCACCGCGTGGCGGTGGCTGCGCATCCCCGCGGGCATCGCCCTGGTCTGGACCGCATCGGCCGTGATCTTCCGCTGGTCCCCGCGCCGCCGCCAGCCGGGCTACACCTGGCTCGCCTTCGGCTCGGCCGTGCACCTGGCGCTGTGGCTGGCCGCGACCTGGCTGCTCGCCTTCTACGTGGCGAACATCGGTTCCTTCGGCACCCTGTACGGACCGCTGACCGCGTTCGTCGCCCTGCTGCTGTGGTCGTACCTGACCGCCGCGTCGCTCTTCCTGGGCATCGCCTTCGCCGCCCAGCTCGAGGCCACCCGCGCCGGCATGACCGTCACCGTCCATGCGGACCCGGGGCCCGAGGGACACCCGGCCTCCGCCCGGGTGAGCGGGCAGCCGAGTACGGTTCCGCAGCCGGACGCCGGGTACCGCTGATCATGTGAACGCGGTGGCCCGGGTCGACGCCTTTCAGCAGCGGCACCGGTGGATGGGGATGCCACTGGCCGTCTTCTACAAGTTCTACGACGACCACGGCCCCTACCTGGCGGCGCTGCTCACCTACTACGGCTTCCTCTCGCTCTTCCCGCTGCTCCTGCTGCTCGTCTCTGCGCTCGGCGCCTTCCTCGAGAACAACCCCGAACTGCAGCGGCGGGCGCTGAACTCCGTCTTCAGCGAGTTCCCCGTGCTCGGGGACCAGCTCGAGCGCAACGTGCACACCTTCCACAGCAACGGCTTCGCCCTCGCGGTCGGCGTGGTGGCCAGCCTCTACGGATCGCTGAACGTGGCTCAGGCCGCGCAGTACGCGCTCAACAAGATCTGGGCCGTGCCCCGGCACGCCCGGCTCGACCCGTTCCGCTCGCGCTGGCGCGGTATCCAGTTCCTGCTGGTCCTCGCGCTCGGCCTCGCCGTGACGACGCTGCTGTCCACCGCGGCCGCCGAGGCCGGTCTGTTCGGCGCGCGGCTGGAGGCGGGCACCCGGGCCTTGATCACCGTGGCCGTGGTCGTGCTGAACGCCTGCCTGCTGCTGCTCACCTACCAGCTGCTGACGCACCGGGTGGTGCCGCTGCGGCGGGTGTGGGGTGCGGCGCTCGCCGCCGCCGTCGCCTGGCAGGGCCTGCAGTGGGCGGGGGACTACTTCGTCTCCCACGTGCTGCGCGGCGCCAGTTCCACCTACGGGTTCTTCGGGATCGTG
>DASSBO010000402.1:0-5875 GCA_035698655.1 Streptomyces sp. | reverse complement strand
CCGCGACACCCTGCTGTACCGGCTCGGCTGGCGGGTGTTCACCATGGCGACGAACGCCGGGCGGCCCCGGCTGCTCGCCGAGGCGCCGCCGGTGCTGCGCCGCCTGGTGGGAGCCGTCAAGGAACGCGTCCACCTCACGGTGCGCACCGACGACGGCGCGCTGACCGTGCTGTCCGAGAGCCCCATGCGTGCGGTGCAGGTGATGGGCTGGGTGGGCAGGGTGACCCCGCTGCACACCACCTCCTCCGGCCGTGCGCTGCTCTTCGACCACACCGACGAGGAGGTCGGCGAACTGCTCGCCGACACGGACTTCACCGGCGCCGGTCCGCAGGCCCCCGCCGACGTGACCGACTTCCTCGGCCGGCTGCACCGGGCCCGCGAGTGCGGCTACGCGCTCGTCGAGGAGGAGTTCGAGCCCGGGCTCGTCGCGGTGGCCGCGCCCGTACGCGACTTCCGCGGCCGTGTTGTCGCCGCTCTGAACGTCTCCGCACCCAAGTACCGCATGGGGCGCGGCCTGCAGCGGGCCGCCCGGCTCACCTGCGCCGCGTCCCACCAGATCTCCCGGGCGATGGCAGGCCGTCGCCCCTGAACCGGCATCCCCGCAAACCTTCCGCTCCCCAGGAGGCAGCAGTGCGTACCCGTCCCTTCCCGTTCTTCAGCAGCGGCCTCCGGCTCGACGCCGACCTGCACCTGCCCGACGACGACGGCGACGGCGCGCCCTACCCGGTGGTGATCCCCTCTTCCGGCTACCAGGGCCTGAAGGTGATCCACCCCGAGCGGTTCGCCCGCGCGCTGACCGCCCGCGGCTACGCCGTCGTCGCCTTCGACTACCGCGGCTTCGGCCTCAGCGAGGGCGAGCGCGGCCGGCTGGTGCCGCAGGAGTGGGCCGAGGACCTGCGTGCGGCCGTCGACCGGGCCTGCGCCGCCGATGAACTCGACGAGACGCGCGTGGGCCTGCTCGGCTGGGGCATGGGCGGCGGCGTGGTGATCGCCGAGGCGGCCGAGGACGAGCGGGTGCGGGCCGTCGCGTCCGTCAACTGCATCAGCGACGGCCGGCGTTCCACCCGCCACACGCACGACGAGACCTCCTGGGAGAGTCTGCTGACCCGGGTCGCCGCCGACCGCGGCCGCCGCACCGAGCTGGGCCGCTCGGAGATCACCTCGCCGTGGGACATCGTCCGCCTCGACCGTGACGGCACCACCGACGGCTACGTCGGCGAGGAGCTGTACAAGGCGCCCGGCTTCGGCGCCGGGGTGTCCCTGGAGTCGGCCGACCTGCTGTTGCGGTTCTCCCCGCAGTCCGTCGTGCACAAGATCGCTCCCCGCCCGGTGCTCGTCGTGCACGGCGCCGAGAACGGACTGTACGACCCGCAGGAGGCCCGCGCGCTGTACGAGCACGCGGCCGAGCCCAAGCGGCTGCGCCTCATCGACGGCGCCGGACACACCGAGTGGATGTTCGACGACCACCCGACCTTCCGCGGACTCGTCGACGAACTGGACGCCTTCTATACCGAGGCCCTGGCCGCCGCGCCGCTCACCGCGACCGCGTAGTCGTCCGGGTCGGCCATGACCTTCTTCGACTACTTCTCCGGCAACTGGCCCGACGTCCTCGACGCCACGCTCGCCCATGCGCTGCTCGTGCTCGAGGGCCTCGGCCTGGCCGTGCTCGTCGGCGTGCCGGCCGCGGTGTTCACCTACCGCACCGGCGCGCCGCGCACGGCCGTGCTGGGGACGGCCGGCGTGCTGCTGACCATCCCCTCCTACGCCCTGTTCGGCCTGCTCATCACCCCGCTCGGGCTGGGCAGCGGGCCGTCGATCGTCGCGCTGACGCTGTACGCGCTGCTCCCCGTCATCCGGAACACGGTCGTCGGCCTGCGGGACGTCGACCCCGCCGTCCTGGAGTCCGCCCGCGCGATGGGCATGGGGCGGCTGCGGATGCTCGCCACCGTCGAACTCCCGCTGGCCTGGCCGGTGCTGCTCACCGGGCTGCGGGTGGCGACCCAGCTGCTGCTGGGCATCGCCGCCATCGCCGCGGCCGTCAACGGCCCTGGCCTGGGCAACCTCATCCTGGACGGCCTGGCCGGCGCCGGCACCCCCTACGCCGTCTACCTGACACTCGAGGGGGCCGCCGGCATCGTCGTGCTCGCGATCCTCTTCGACGTGCTCTTCGCCGCCGTGAACCGACTGACCACACCAAGAGGGCTCGGTGCCTGACATGACTCGCCGCCGACAAGACACGCACAACGACCGCACCATGATCCGCCTGGACCGGGTCACCAAGCGCTATCCCGGCCAGGACGAACCGGCCGTGGCGGACCTGAGCCTGGAGATACCCGCCGGACGGATCGTGACCTTCGTGGGCCCCTCGGGCTGCGGCAAGACCACCACGATGAAACTCATCAACCGCCTCATCGAGCCAAGTTCGGGGCACATCCACCTCGACGGCGACGACGTCACCGGCATGCCGGCGCACCAACTGCGCCGCCGTATCGGCTACGCCATCCAGCAGGGCGGCCTCTTCCCGCACCGTACCGTCGCCGACAACATCGCCACCGTTCCCAAGCTGCTCGGCTGGGACAAGCAGCGCATCGCCGCCCGCGTCGACGAACTGCTGGAGCTGGTCGGCCTCGACCCGGACACCTACCGAAGGCGCTATCCCAAGCAGCTCTCCGGCGGCCAGCAGCAACGCGTCGGCGTCGCCCGGGCGCTGGGCGGCGACCCGGAGGTGATGCTCATGGACGAGCCCTTCGGCGCCATCGACCCGCTCAACCGGGAGGCGCTGCAGAAGGAGTTCCTGCGCATCCAGGCCGAGGTGCGCAAGACCATCGTCTTCGTCACGCACGACATCGACGAGGCCGTCACCATGGGCGACCGCATCGCGATCTTCGCCGACGGCGGGAAGGTGCTGCAGTACGACACCCCGGAGCGGATCCTCGCCGACCCGGCCGACGGCTTCGTGGCCGACTTCATCGGCTCCGGGGCGGCTGTGCGGCGCCTATCGCTGACCCGGCTCGAGGCGCTGACCGTCCCGCGCTGGCCCACGCTGCCCGACACCGCGGACGCGCAGCAGCGGGCCGCGGCCGCCGCCCGCACCGAGGAGGACTACCTGCTCGTCCTGGACGACGACGAGCGGCCCACCGGCTGGGTCTCCGCCGGCGCACCCGGCACCACGACCGGAGAGGAACTGCCGCTGATCACCCCGCTCGGCCCCGCGCACACCCTGTTCGACGCGCTCAACCACATGCTGTCCGCCAACGCCACGGCCGTGTCCGTCGTCGACGGAGACGGCCGCTACCGGGGCGTCGTCGGCATGGACTCGCTGCGGGAACTGATGAACAGCGAGTCCGCGCGGCTGCGCGAGGGCACCGGCCGGCTCCAGGAGGCGTGAGAGATGCGCACGCTTCTGCGGTACGCGACGACGCCGGTGGTCCTCGCCCTGGTGCTGGCCGCCCTCGCCTGGCACGTCGCCTCCAGCCCGCACGACCTGATCGAACAGCGCAGCCTCAACTGGCCCTACCTGATCAGCCGCACGGTCCAGCACCTGGAGCTGACGGCGGTCGTCACCGTGCTCATCCTGCTGATCGCCGTCCCGCTCGGTGTGCTGCTGACCCGGCGCCGGGCCCGCCGCATCGCCGGCCCGGTGCTCGCGGTGGCGAACGTCGGGCAGGCGCTGCCCTCGCTCGGGCTCATCGTGCTCCTCGCGGTGACGTTCGTCAGCCTGGGCGTCAACCAGATCGCGGTCATCGCGTTCGTGCTGTACGGGATCCTGCCCGTGCTGCGCAACACCATCGCGGGCCTGCAGCAGGTCGACCCCGCGGTCATCGAGTCGGCGCTGGGCATGGGGATGACCCGCGGCACCGTGCTGTGGAAGATCGAACTCCCGCTGGCCGTGCCGGTCATGCTCGCCGGCGTGCGCACCGCGCTCGTCATCACGGTAGGCACCGTCGCGCTGGCCACGTTCGTCGGCGCGGGCGGACTCGGCGACGTCATCTCCAACGGCATCAGCTCCAGCCGCAACCTCGTCCTGGTGACGGGCAGCGTGCTGGTCGCCGTCCTGGCGCTGGCCATCGACTGGCTCGCCGGCATCGCCGAGGACCTGCTGCGCCCGCGCGGCCTGTGACACACCAACCGACTTCGAAGGAAAGCCTCTGATGCGACGGATCGGCTCAGCACACCGCCGGCTCGCGGCCCTGTTCGCGGTCGGCACGCTCATGGTCACGGGATGCTCGGACGCCGCCGGAGGCCAGGGCGCGCACGTCGACGCGAAGGCGCTGCACAGCGGCTCGATCGCCGAGAACATCGACCTGAAGGGCGCCCACTTCACCGTCGGGTCCAAGGAGTTCACCGAGCAGAAGATCCTCGGCCAGATCACCCTCTACGCGCTGCGGGCCGCCGGCGCGAAGACCTCCGACCAGACCGGGCTGAGCGGCTCCACCATCGTGCGCAAGGCACTGCGCGGCGGCGACGTCGACATGTACTGGGAGTACGCCGGCACCGGCTGGACCCAGTACCTCGGCCACGACAAGCCCGTACAGGGCGCGAAGAAGCAGTTCCGCGCCACCGCGCGGCAGGATGCCGAGCGCAACGACGTCGCGTGGCTCGGTCCGGCGCACTTCGGCAACCAGTACGCCATCGCCCGGGCCGGCGACGCCACCGGCCCCGTCGGCGAGGTCGACAGGCTCAGCCAGTGGCGGGAACTGGCGAAGAAGCACCCGGAGGAGCTGTCGCTGTGCGGCGCCGCCGAGTTCCTCGACCGCGAACTGCGCCCGCTGCAACAGGACTACGACGTCGACATCCCGCCGACCCAGGTCCACCAGAACGCGTTCGCGCTCAACTTCGTCAACGTCGCCAAGGGCAGCCCCTGCAACTTCGCCGAGGTCTTCACCACCGACGCCCGCATCAAGTCCCTCGACCTGCAGGTACTCAAGGACGACCGGGGCCACTTCACCACCGAGCTCGCCGGGCTGACCGTCCGCGAGAAGACGCTGAAGAAATACCCGGAACTGGCGGACCTGGCCAAGCGGATCGGTGCGAAGCTGACCGAGGACAAGATGATCGAACTGAACGGCCGGGTCGACCTGGAGGGGAAGTCGCCGCAGGAGGTGGCGCTGCACTTCCTGCGCAGCGAGGGATTCATCGGCGGCTGACCGCTCAGCGGCGGCACAGCGAGATCAGGTACTCGTCGACGGACTGGACGGGCACCTCGCCCGGCAGCACCTCCTCCCCGTCGCGCCAGTGCACGGTGAGCACCTCGTCGTTCGGCACGAACGGCAGCGCCTGCTGCGCCTGCGCGGTGAAGAGCGCGCCGTAGAGCGGCGGGAGGTCCCAGCGGCGGATCCGGGCGAAGCCGACGAAGTGCAGGGCGTCGGCCGCGACGGGCTGCCCGGTCTCCTCCAGCAGCTCCCGCACGGCCGCGACGCGCGGCGACTCGCCCGGTTCGAGCTTGCCGCCGGGCAGCTCCCAGCAGTCGCGGGCCCGCTGGTGCGTCATGAGCACCCGCCCTTCGTGCCACAGCGCGACCAGGGCGAAACCGACGTCCGCGTCGTCGAAGACGGTGTCTTCCGGGTCGGTGCGGAAGGCGAGCAGGTTCAGCCCGCGCGGGCCGCTGACCAGGGGTTGCGTCGAGGTCGTTTCGCTCATGCGGCCCAGCCTACGAGCTGAGCCCTGGCGGCACGCCCGAACCGCCGGTAGGTTCACCGGCACCATCAGTAACCCTCACCCCAACGGAGGGCGTGTATGCGCACGGCGTTGAGAGGTCTGCTCTCGCTCGTGGTGCTCCTGTGCACCCTGGGTCTCGGCACCGCACCGGCGGGAGCCGCCAGCGCGGCGGATGCCGGCAGCCCGGACATCAAGGACCGGCTGCTGGCCATACCCG
>DASSBO010000401.1:0-7476 GCA_035698655.1 Streptomyces sp. | reverse complement strand
ACACGAGCGTCGAGACACCGTGGTGGCCGCGCGTGTGGCGGCACTACTCCTTCGCCTCGGCGCCGCGTTCGGACGGGCTGATCACCCTGCACGTGAAGTCGGTGCCCGCCGGCTGGGTCTCCAGCGCGCTGGTGCACCGGGCGCGGCCGGGGGACGTGGTGCGGCTGGGGCCGCCGTCCGGCGTGATGACCGTCGACCACGGCCGGGACAGCGGGCTGCTGTGTCTGGGCGGCGGCACGGGCATCGCACCGATCAAGGCGCTCGTCGAGGACGTCGCCGAGCACGGGCGGCCCCGCCCGGTCGAGGTGTTCTACGGCGCGCGCAACGACCACGACCTGTACGAACTGGAGGCCATGAAGGGCCTCGAAGAGCGCCACCACTGGCTGTCGGTGCGCCCGGTCACCGAGATCCCGCTCGGTTCGCTCCCGTCGGCGGGCGGGCCCGGCGGCGGCCCGCTGGAGGGGCGGCTCACCGACGTGGTGCAGCAGTTCGGCCCGTGGTCCTCCTACGACGGCTACCTGTCCGGCCCGCCCGGCATGATCCGCAGCGGCGTGGACGCCCTGGTGGGCTCGGGCATCCCTGCGCACCGCATCCGGCATGATTCGCTCGAGGAACTGGCCGCAGCCGCGGAGTGACGGCCCCGCGACGGCGTGGTGACATCACTGAGTGAGAAGGGAACGGGCGCAGGTGGCTGACGCCGAGACGTACGGCGAGCACGTCAGAGCCGGGCAGTGGGAACCGATGGCGCCGAGCGTGCCGGCCCGGCGGCCGGGCAGCGACGGTGAGCATGCGCTGCAGCAGCGGCTGGGGACGAGCGAACGCGCGAAGCGGTTCTACGACCAGCAGGTGCTGGACCATCTCAACGAGCGCATGCAGGAGTTCGTCGGGCGTCAGGAGATGTTCTTCCTCGCCACGAGCGACAGCCGTGGGGAGTGCGACAACAGTTTCCGCGCCGGCCCGGCAGGTTTCCTGCAGGTGCTGGACGAGCGGACGCTGGTGTACCCGGAGTACCGCGGCAACGGCGTGCACGCGTCGCTGGGCAACCTGCAGGAGAACCCGCATGTCGGCCTGATGCTCGTCGACTTCCTGCAGGCGCGGATCGGCCTGCACGTGAACGGCCGTGCGCGGACGGTCGAGGACGCCGACATGCGGGCGGAGTGTCCGTGGCTGCCCGACGAACCGGTGCCGGGCCGGCGGGCGCAGCTGTGGGTGCGCGTCTCGGTGCAGGAGGCGTACATCCACTGTGCCAAGCACATTCCGCATCTGCAGAAGGCCCCGAAACGGTCCACCCGGGACTGGGGCACGGACGACTACAAGCGCAAGGGCGGCGACTTCTTCGGTGTCGCCCGAGACGTGCGGGAGCGCGAGCGGGCGGCTCGGCCGGCTGCACCCGCGCGGCCGGCGCGGGAGCACCCGGAGGTGACGGTGCCGGCCCCGGTCTCCGCGCCCGAGGACATGGACATGGTGGCGATGACGGACGCCTACCGGCCGGGTGCCGTGCCGACGGCCTGGCGCCGGGAGGCGGAGCGGGCGCTGGCCGAGGCCGAACGGCGGGCGGCGCGGGCCGACTCGTCGTCCTCTTCCTTCCAGGGCTGGTTCGGCTGAACCGCCGCGTCCGTCAGCCGAGGTCGTCGGCGAGCACGGCGCGGACGCCTTCGATGTTCTTCTCGAGGTAGTCGCGCAGGCTGGGCGGCACCACGTCGACGGAGGCGATGCCGGCGCGGGTGAACGGGATGCGGACGATCTCGTACTCGCCGCAGGGCTCCTCGACCTCGGGGCCGTGCCGCAGGGCGGGGTCCATGGCGGCCAGCCGGCAGGCGAAGAAGTGCTGCACCTTGACGCCGTCGGGGTGCGCGGGCGTCGGGTGCGGCACGGTGTCGACGAAGACGGGGACGACGTCGGTGACCTTTCCGCCGAGTTCCTCGTCGATCTCGCGGTGCAGGCCCTGGACGACCGTGTCGTCCAGGCCGGGTTCGACGCCGCCGCCGGGAGTGATCCAGTAGGGCGCCAGCCCGGGCTTGGTCCGCTTGATGAGGATCAGGTCGGGGCCGTCGAGCAGGACGGCGCGGGCGGTGCGTTTGACCACGGGACGCTCAGGGGTCATGCACATAGGTCTGGCCGCCGGCGGGGGTCGTGAAACCCGCCGCCGCCCATGGTGCGATTAGTGTGATTGAACATGAGCGCTCGGTCAACTAACCTGTACCAGCGGTTCACCGAGTGTTGAACCGCAGGGCGGTTCGAGGCACGAGGGGGGAGCCTCGAGCCGCCCGTCGTGCCCTACAGACGCCGCAGCCAGGTGGCGACGCCGTGTCCGGCAAGCAGGTAGATCACTGCGGGCAGGCCGTAGTTGAGGAAGAACCGCACACCGTCGTTGCTCATGGTGAAGATGTCCTGGGCCCACCAGCCGAGCCACTCGGCCATGCCCTGCACGAACCCGACGAACGGGTTCCCCAGGTTGGCGTCGAGCAGGTGCAGCACGATCCACAGCCCCAGGAACGCGGCGGCGACGTCCGCGACCGACTGGACGACCAGCGCGGTACGCCGGACCCCGGAGCCGTCACGGGGACGTTCCCGGCGCGCGGGGCGCGGGGCCGGAGCGTCCGACCGCGGATCGGGGCCCGGCTGCTGGTAGCCGTAATCCGGCTCGGGCCCGTTCGCCGGGTAACCGTAGGCGGGTTCCGGCCGGTTCGGCGGGTATCCGTAGGCAGGTTCCGGACCGGCCGGCGGGTATCCGTGGTCGGGGCCGTGCCCGCTCGGCGGATACCCGTAGCGGGGGTCCGGGCCGGGCGCGTTCCGGGGATACGGCGGGCCCTGTCCGGAGTTTCGCTGCGGGTGGCCGTCCGGGGGCTGCATGGGCATCGGCTGGGTGTCGCTCACGGCATCTCAATCCGGCGCTCGTCGCGCCTCGGCTGCGGAAGAACGAACGCCACGACCTATGGCCTCCCTTTCGGGCCCCCGGCCGTGGCCTGTGAACGCGCGCACGCCCACACTCCCCTCTGCGCCGCGAAAGCGAAACGGTGTTACGCACACTTTCCGAATTCGTCCACACCGCCCCCGGGTCCGTGACGAGGACCCGGGGGCGGGCAGGCGTGGGTGTCAACGCGCGGGATGCCGGCGGATCACTCCGTGATCGGGAGGTAGACGCGGTTGCCGGCCTCGGCGAACTCCCGGGACTTCTCCGCCATGCCTGCCTCGATGTCCTCGGCCGCCAGTTCCCCGCCGTGTTCGCGGCGGATGTCCTGGCTGATCTTCATCGAGCAGAACCGCGGCCCGCACATGGAGCAGAAGTGCGCCGTCTTCGCCGGCTCGGCCGGCAGCGTGGCGTCGTGGAACTCCCGCGCGGTGTCCGGGTCGAGGGCCAGGTTGAACTGGTCCTCCCAGCGGAACTCGAACCGTGCGTCGGACAGCGCGTCGTCCCAGTCCTGCGCGCCCGGGTGACCCTTGGCGAGGTCCGCCGCGTGTGCCGCGATCTTGTAGGTGATCACGCCGGTCTTCACGTCGTCCCGGTCGGGCAGGCCCAGGTGCTCCTTGGGCGTGACGTAGCAGAGCATCGCCGTGCCCCACCAGCCGATCATGGCAGCGCCGATGCCCGAGGTGATGTGGTCGTAGGCCGGGGCGATGTCCGTGGTGAGCGGGCCGAGGGTGTAGAACGGCGCCTCCTCGCAGATCTCCTGCTGGAGTTCGACGTTCTCCTTGATCTTGTGCATGGGCACGTGTCCCGGGCCCTCGATCATGGTCTGCACGCCGCGCGACTTCGCGACGCGGTTCAGTTCGCCGAGCGTGTGCAGTTCGGCGAACTGCGCCTCGTCGTTGGCGTCGGCGATGGAGCCGGGCCGCAGGCCGTCACCGAGCGAGAAGGTGACGTCGTAGGTGCGCAGGATGTCGCAGAGCTCCTCGAAGTGCGTGTAGAGGAAGCTCTCCTCGTGGTGCGCCAGGCACCAGGCGGCCATGATGGAGCCGCCGCGCGAGACGATGCCCGTCTTGCGGCGGGCCGTCATCGGCACGTAGCGCAGCAGCACCCCGGCGTGCACCGTCATGTAGTCGACGCCCTGCTCGCACTGCTCCAGGACGGTGTCCTTGTACACCTCCCAACTCAGTTCCTCGGCCTTGCCGTCGACCTTCTCCAGCGCCTGGTACAGCGGCACGGTGCCGATCGGGACCGGCGAGTTGCGCAGCACCCACTCGCGGGTGGTGTGGATGTTGCGGCCGGTGGACAGGTCCATGACCGTGTCGGTGCCCCAGCGGGTCGCCCAGGTCATCTTCTCCACCTCCTCCTCGATGGAGGAGGTCACCGCGGAGTTGCCGATGTTGGCGTTGACCTTCACCAGGAAGTTCTTCCCGATGATCATCGGCTCGGTCTCGGGGTGGTTGACGTTGGCGGGCAGCACCGCCCGGCCGGCCGCGATCTCGTCGCGGACGAACTCCGGGGCGCAGTTCTCCCGGACGGCGACGTACTCCATCTCCGGGGTGATCTCCCCGCGCACCGCGTACGCGAGCTGGGTGACGGCTGCGCCGTCCCGCCCGCGCCGCGGCTGACGCGGCCGCCCGGGGAAGACCGCGTCGAGGTTCTTCAAGCCGCCGCGCGGCGCGGTGTGCTTGATCCCGTCGTCCTCGGGCCGCAGGGCGCGCCCCGCGTACTCCTCGGTGTCGCCCCTTGCGATGATCCAGTGCTCCCGCAGCGGGGCGAGACCGCGGCGGACGTCGGTGTCGATTTCGGGGTCGGTGTACGGACCTGACGTGTCGTAGAGCGTCACGTCGTCGCCGTTGGTGAGGTGCACCCGGCGGACCGGCACCCGGATGTCCGGGCGCGACCCGCTCACATAGCCCTTGTGCCAGCCGATCCGCCGCTCTCCGGCGGCCTCTTCGGCGGCAGCGGACGTGTGTGCATCCTGCGTGGTCATGAGACCCACTCCCTACGCCGGCATTACCCGGTAACAGGTTCGGCGGTCGACGCAAGCTTCAGCGCCCTCTCAGCCCCGTGCTCGGAGCTCCCGCGATGTGCGAATGTCCCACCACGCTAACGGCACACCCGCCGTCTCGGCCAGACCGCCCGTCCGCCTGGAAGGATCGGGGCGTGACCTCGACCCTGCCGCACGCCCCCGTGCACGGCCACACACACGGCCACGGCCCCGCCGCGCCGGTCTCCCGCCGGCTGCGTACCGTCATCACGGCCGTCCTCGTCCCGTTCGCCGCGGCCGTGGTCGCCGGGCTGGTCCTGCTGTGGCCCGCCGCCGACGGCCCCACGGCGGCCCACCTCGGCGGCGAACGCAGCGGCGTCGGCTTCGACCGGCCCACGGTGGACGGCCGGGTGACGGCCGTTCGGCACGCCGCATGCTCCGGCGGAGCCGAAACCTGTACGACGGTCACCGTCCGCGTCACCGGCGGCCACGGCGCCGGCCACACCTTCCGCCAGACGCTGCCGCCGGGCGACACGCGCGACTACCCGGCGGGCAGCGACGTCGTCGTCGCCTACGCCCCCGACGCGCCGCCGCACCTGCGCTACAGCGTCATCGACGTCGACCGCGACGTGCCACTGCTGCTGCTGGCGGCGCTGTTCGCCGTGGTCGTCGTCGTCATCGGCCGGCTGCGCGGTCTGCTGGCGCTGGCCGGGCTCGCCGTCAGCTTCGTCGTGCTGACGCTGTTCATCCTCCCGGCCATACTGCAGGGCTCGAACCCGCTCATCGTGGCGGTCGTCGGCGGCAGCGCCATCATGCTGACGGCGCTCTACCTGTGCCACGGCCCCTCCGCACGCACCTCCGTGGCCGTCCTGGGCACCCTCACGTCGCTGTTCCTGATCGGGGTGCTCGGGTCGCTGTTCATCGACTGGACCGCACTGACCGGCAACACCGACGACCGGACCGGCCTGGTGCACAGCCTCTACCCGGGCATCGAGACCCGCGGCCTGCTGCTGGCCGGTGTGCTCATCGGCTCGCTCGGCGTGCTCGACGACGTGACGGTCACCCAGACCTCCGCCGTGTGGGAGCTGAAGGAGGCCGACCCGTCGGCCGGCCGGCGCACCCTGTACCGGGCCGCCATGCGGATCGGCAGGGACCACATCGCCTCGGTGGTCAACACCCTGGTGCTGGCCTACGCGGGCGCCGCCCTGCCGCTGCTGCTGCTGTTCACCATCGCGCGCAGCAGCGTCGCCACCGTCGCCGGCAGCGAACTGGTCGCGGAGGAGATCGTGCGGACGCTCGTCGGCTCCGTCGGCCTGGTCGCCGCGGTTCCGGTGACGACGCTGCTCGCCGTGCTGGTCGTGTGCGCGGACCGGCCGGAGGCCTCCGCCGCGGTCACCAGTCGCCGCGGGAGGAGGAGGAAGACGAGGCGAAGCGGCGCACGAGGTACACCAGCCCGCCGACCAGCGCGGCGAACAGCAGGATCTTGAACAGCAGGCCCACCAGGAACCCGATGACACTGGCGATGAAACCGCCGAAGACGACCAGTGCGATCACCGGGATGGCGACCCACTTCACCCACCAGGGCATGGAGGCGAGAACTTCCTTGACGGCCATGGGGCTTCTCCCGTCGGCTTCAGACGTGCGACCAGCGTCGCGGTACACGGTCGATGCTAAGGCGGCGGGAGGCCCGGTGGGAGGGCGAGCGGCCCCGGTCGGTCCCTGAACGTACCCCTACGGGACACCGCGGGGCTCACCGGCCCTCCGGAGGAGAGAAGACCACCATGACCCGCAGATCCTCGGTGATGTGGTGGAAGCGGTGCGGCACCCCGGCCGGCACGTACACCACGCTGCCGCGCGCCACGTAGGTCGTCTCGTCGCCGACGGTGAGCGAGGCGCGGCCGCTCACCACCAGGTACACCTCGTCCTGCTTGTGCGGCTTCTGCGGGTCGCTCGCGCCGCGGTCCAGCGCGTACAGTCCGGCCGACATGTTCCGTTCGCGCAGGAACTGCAGGTATGCGCCGTCGTTCGCGGCGCGCTCCGCCTCCAGCTGCTCCAGCCGGAACGCCTTCATTCCCGCCCACCCCTGCCCGTTCTCCACTCGCCTCTGCGACGATCACCTGCCATGACGAACTTTCTCATCAAGACGCTGGCCAACGCCGCCGCCCTGCTGGTGGCGACGTGGCTGCTCGCCGACATAACCCTCACCGGCGAGTCCACCGGGCGCAAGACGCTCACCCTCATCCTGGTCGCCCTGATCTTCGGCCTCGTGAACTTCGTGGTCAAGCCGCTGGTGAAGCTGCTGTCACTGCCGGTGCTGATCCTCAGCCTGGGGCTGTTCTCGCTGGTGATCAACGCCCTGATGCTGCTGCTGACCTCCTGGCTGGCGGACTCCTTCGACCTGGCCTTCCACGTCGAGGGCTTCTGGACGGCCGTGCTCGGCGGCCTGATCATCTCGATCGTGGCCTGGATCCTGCACGTGGTGCTGCCCGACGAGGACTGAGCTGTTCGGCCATCATGGGGGCATGTCCGACCAGCCCTTCCGGGTGTGCTTCGTGTGCACCGGCAACATCTGCCGCTC
>DASSBO010000400.1:0-3298 GCA_035698655.1 Streptomyces sp. | reverse complement strand
CCGTGCCCGAGCGGATGTTCCTCGTCGGCCGGCTTCGAGGCCCGCTTCAGCGAGGTGAACAGCAGCACCTCGGTCACCGTGTCGGCAAGGGAGTGCGCGGCCTCCGAGAGCATGGCGCTGGAACCGCTGAGGATGCCGCCTCCCGCCTTCGCCACGGCGATCCCGAAGTTCATCGCGCCGGCGATGACGACGGTCCAGGTGCTCTCCTTCTCCTGCTCGCCACTCATGGCGCCCGATTATCGCGCGCAGCGGCCGGGCCGGGGCCTGCCGACATGCACGCGGCGGGCACCGATTCACCGCGGGACGCGGACCACGCCCTCCTGGATGACCGAGGCGACCAGCCGGCCGTCCCGGGTGAACAGCCGCCCGTGGGCCAGGCCGCGGCCGCCCTGGGCGGTGGGGGACTCCTGGTCGTACAGCAGCCAGTCGTCCGCGCGGAAGGGCCGGTGGAACCACATCGCGTGATCGAGACTGGCGCCGACCACGTCGCCGACGGCCCAGCCGCCGCGGCCGTGTGCGAGGAGCACCGAGTCGAGGAGCGTCATGTCGGAGACGTACGTGGTCAGGCAGATGTGCAGCATCGGGTCGTCGAGCGCGCCGTCGAGCTTGCCGTTGGTGCGGAACCACACCTGGGAGCGCGGCGGCCGCGGCGTGCCGGCACTGGCGAACGGCGGGTCGCCGGCGTAGCGCAGGTCCACGGCGGCACGGGCGGCCAGCAGCCGTTCGGGCACGGCCGGATCGTCGAAGAGGTGCGCGTGCCGGGGCATCAGCTCCTCGGCGGTGGGCAGCGTCTCCGGGTCTGGCGCGTCGGGCATCGGCTCCTGGTGCTCCAGGCCCTCCTCGTAGGCCTGGCAGGACGCCGACAGGTGGAAGATCGGCTGCCCGTGCTGCACCGCGACGACCCGGCGGGTGGTGAAGGAGCGCCCGTCGCGGATGCGGTCGACCGTGTAGACGATGGGCGCTCCCGGGTCCCCGGCGCGCAGGAAGTAGGCGTGCAGGGAGTGCGGGAGACGGCCGCGGGGCACGGTGCGGCACGCGGCGACCAGGGCCTGGGCGGCGACCTGGCCGCCGAAGACGCGGGGCACCACGGCGAACCGGCTGTCGCCGCGGAAGATGTCCTCCTCGACCCGCTCCAGGTCGAGCAGGTCGAGCAGTTGCTGCAGCGCCGTGGGCTCAGCGGGGTCGGTGGAGTCGGTCAAGGCCGGTTCACAGCCCCATCGACTTGGCGACGATGGAGCGCATGACCTCGCTCGTGCCGCCGTAGATCCGGGTGACGCGAGTGTCGGCGTACAGCCGGGCGATCGGGTATTCCATCATGTAACCGTAGCCGCCGTGCAGCTGCAGGCACTTGTCGATGACGCGGGCCGCGGTCTCGGTGGTGAACAGTTTGGCGGAGGCGGCGTCCGCGGCCGTCAACTCGTCCGCGTCGTGCGCGTCGAGCGCCCGGTCGACGACGGCCTGCATCGCGTCCACGTCCGACTTGCAGTCGGCGAGCACGAACTTGGTGTTCTGGAAGGAGGCGACCTCCTTGCCGAAGACCGTGCGCTCGCGGACGTACTCGTGCGCGAAGCGGACGGCGGCAGCGGCCTGCGCGTAGGCGCTGACGGCGATGCCGAGCCGCTCCTGCGGCAGGTTGTGGGTGAGGTAGCCGAAGGCGGCGCCCTCGTCGCCGAGGCGGTCCTCGACCGGCACCCTGACGTCGGTGAAGGACAGTTCGGCGGTGTCGGAGGTCTTGAGCCCGAGCTTGTCGAGGGTGCGGCCGACGGCGTAGCCCTCGGACTTCGTGTCCACCACGAGGATGGTGATGCCGGAGCGGCGGTCCTCGGGGGTCGGCGGCGCGGTGCGGCAGCAGACCAGCACGCGGTCGGCCTGCACGCCGCCGGTGATGAAGGTCTTGGCGCCGTTGAGGACGTAGTGCGTGCCGTCCTCGGAGAGCTTGGCGGTGGTCTTCATGCCGGCCAGGTCGGAGCCGGTGCCGGGCTCGGTCATGGCGATGGCGGTCATCATCTCGCCGGCGACGAAGGCGGGCAGCCAGCGCTGCTTCTGCTCCTCGTTCGCGTACTTGAGGATGTAGGGCAGGCACAGGGCGGTGTGCACGCTGGAGCCGCCGAAGCTGACCCCGGCCCGTGCGCACTCCTCGGTGATGACCGCGTTGAACTTGAAGCTGGTCTCTCCGGCGCCGCCGTACTCCTCGGGCACCTCGATGCCGAAGACGCCGAGCTCGCCGAGGCTCTTGTAGAACTCACGCGGCACGTAGCCGGCCTCGGCCCACTGGTGGTAGTACGGGACGACCTCGGCCTCGATGAAGTCGCGGATGGTCCGCCGGAAGGCCTCGTGGTCCTCGTTGAACACCGTGCGACGCATCGGACGCCTCCCTGGGTCTGGTTCCACCCGCCGCCGAGCGGATGTCTAAGCGCTTGCTCAGTTCAAGCTACCCGCCGGTCACCCGGGCTGTCCAGACGCTGCGGCGAAGGCTCCGCGGGCCAGGCGGTGCAGCAGGCCCGCCGTCGTGGCGCGGTCCAGGAGCGCGGCCGCCCCGCCCAGGTGCGGCGTGGAGTTGAGCAGCCCGAAGACGGTGTGCACGGAGACCCGCGCCTCCAGTTCGGTCAGCGCCGGGTAGACCGCCCGAACCGCGGAGACCCACAGCTCCACGTACTGCCGCTGCAGCTTGCGTACCTGCTTGCGGTCCGCGTCGCGCAGCCGGTCCAGCTCCCGGTCGTGCAGGGTGATCAGCGGCCGGTCGTCGAGCGCGAAGTCGATGTGTCCCTCGATCAGCGCGTCCAGCGTGGCCTCGGGCGGCAGGCCGGCGGCCGCCGACGCATCGATGCGGCTGCGGCCGCCCTCGTGCAGCCGCTCGCTGATGCCGACCAGCAGTTCGGCGAGCATCGCGTCCTTGCCGGGGAAGTGGCGGTAGAGCCCGGGCCCGCTGATCCCGACCGCCGCGCCTATCTCGTCCACGCCGACACCGTGGAAACCCCGGTCGGCGAAGAGGCGGGCCGCCTCGCGCAGGATCTGCTCACGTCGGGTGGGGGCGGCGGTCTGCGTGCTGGTCATGACGGCCATTCTAGACATCGCGGTTAGCGAGCGTTAACCTGTCCGGCAGGTGTTAACGAGCATTAACCGAGCAAGGGGGCTCAGCGGCATGAAGGAGGCGACGGCGCTGCGCAGCAGCGTCGATGTGGCGTCCGCGGCCTGCGCGGCTAACGAGGCCGCGCACCGGGAGCTGGCCGCGCAGCTGCGCGAGAAGCTAGCCGGCGCCCGGCTGTGCGGCGGTGAACGGGCCCGCGCCCGGCACACC
>DASSBO010000399.1:0-4808 GCA_035698655.1 Streptomyces sp. | reverse complement strand
GCTGCCGAAACACAAGACGGGGATCTCCGAACCGCTGCGCGCTCTGAAGCACCGCGGTCTGCTGATCATGTCGCTGAGCGCCCTCTGCTACAACTGGGCGTTCTTCACCGTCCTCGGGTACGCGCCGTTCCCGATGAAGCTCGGCGCGATCCAGCTGGGGCTCGTCTTCACCGGCTGGGGTCTGCTCGTCGCCCTGTTCGCGGTGTTCGGTGCCCCGTGGCTGCAGCGCCGACTGGGCATCGCCCGCACCCTGTACGCGAACCTGGCGCTGTTCGCGGTGGTCGTGCTGGTCATCGCCATCTGGACGACGCACCAGGCGGTGCTGATCGTCGCGGTCATCATCGCCGGCGTGTTCATCGGCGTGAACAACACCGTCACCACCCAGGCCGTGATGACGGTTTCGCCCGTCGAACGGCCGGTGGCCTCGGCCGCGTACGGCTTCGTGCGGTTCATCGGCGGCGGTCTCGCGCCCTTCGCGGCGGGCAAGCTCGTCGAGGCCACCAACATCCACGTCCCCTTCTACATCGGCGCCGGAGCGCTGGTGCTGGCCATCGCGATCCTCGCCACCGGGCACAAGATGCTCGGCGAGGCGGAGCGCGTCCAGGCCGAGGCCTCGGGTGCCGTGCCGGAGGCCGAGGAGGCGGTCCTGGTGACAGTCGCCCGCAGCGACGAGAGCCGGCCCGACGAGGACGCCGACGCCGACCTGCACGCCGACGGGCACGGCGCGATCGTCGCCGCCATCGGCGACTCGCCGATGGCCACGGCTGTGGCCGAGGCCGCCGGCCGGCTCGCGACCCTGCGCGGGCGCCCGGTCCACGTGCTGCACGCACTCGAGAGTGCGGTGACGAGCGAGGGATCGACCGGTTCCGAGGACGAGGAGGCCGCCGCGGCCACCGTCCGGGCCTGCGTGGAGAAGCTCTCGGCACAGGGCGTGCCCGCCCTGGGCAAGGTGCTGCGCGGCGCCGCCGATCACGGGGAGGCAGGACGGATCGTCGCCGAACACGCCAACCGCACCGGTGCCCGGGCCATCGTGATCGGGGCGCCCAGTCACGGCGGGCTGCCCGCCCTGGTGGACGGTGACGCCAGCCGCGCGCTGTGGGAGAACGCGCGGTGCGACATCGTGATGATCAACCCGGTCACCACGACGGAAGGGGCCCCCACCGCCGGGTGACGTCCGCCCGAACACCGGGCACGGACACGGCGCAGCGCCCAGCATGGTCCGCATGGAACGTGCTGCGGCGCTGCGCGCGCACCTGGTGTCCGCGGGACTGGCCGGCACGGTGGCGACCACCCGGGAGAAGAGCCTGCGGCGGTACCGGCAGTTCGCCGCCCGCGACCCGCGCGCTCTGCTGGGCCTGGATCCGCGCGCGGACTGGGGCGTCCCGCGGCTGTTGTCCCTGATGGCGGACGGCTGCGGCGTCTCCGCCGATCCCCGGCACGTCTCCGGTCCGGACCGCATCGATCCGGACCGCACGGTTTCGGCGCTCGACGCGTTCGCCCAGCGCCTGGCGGCCGCGGCCGGAAGCCGGTCGCCCGTGCTGCTGGGCACCGGGCACCCGCACCGGCTGCTCGGCTTCTACGCCGCCCTCGCCCGCGCGCTGGCCGACGCGGGCTGCGCGGTGCTGACGCCGGCCCGCGGTCACGTCCTCGACCTGCCGACCCGCTTCGGGGCGCGGGAACACCTGCTGTGCTATGAGCACGGGGTCGCGCTCGTCCGCGGGGCCGGCGCCGGATGCGCGCCCGGTGCGCCGGGCGCGCACACCCACTCCCCGCTGCCGCTGCGTACCGCCCTCGCCGCAGCGGCCCGGACCGGCGGGCCGCTGCCGGAACTCGTGATCGGCGACCACGGATGGGTCTGCGGCGCAGGGGAGTTGGGTATCGATGCCATAGGGCCTGCCGACACCGACGACCCGGCGCTGTTCGTGGGGCACGCCGAGGGGCGGGTGTCCGTGGTGGTCCCGCTCGACGACGGGCTGCCTCCGCCGCGTTATGCGGCTCTTACGCGGTATGTACTGCAGCGGTCTGGTCTGTCACAGTAAGAACAGTTCGTTACTCCTCTTCCCCAGTGCCTCATCCGCCCCTAATCTGGGGAGAGAGCGCACATGCGAGCAGGAGTCGCCGGAAGGGGAAGCCGGCGCCCCGACGTGTGCGGAAGGTGCAGGTGTGACATGGCTGCTGGCGAAAGCCCTCTCAACGAGGTCAACTTCCTGACCGTGGCGGAAGTCGCGGCGGTGATGCGGGTGTCCAAGATGACCGTGTACCGGCTGGTGCACAGCGGTCATCTGCCGGCGATCCGGGTGGGCCGGTCCTTCCGGGTCCCGGAGCAGGCGGTTCACGAGTACCTGCGCGGGTCGTACGTCGGGATGGAGAGCGCCTGACGCGCTCCCTCGCTCCCGGCCGTCACCCGATGCGACCGCTCCGGTACCCCTCAGGTGGCACCTCGTGCACGAGCACGACCCGGTGACCGGTAGGCTGAGCCCCTGTAGGTCGTGTGGGCTCGGACGCCCCGCACCGAGTGAGACGAAGTGAGCGAGGGTAGTCGTGGGCTCTGTTATCAAGAAGCGGCGCAAGCGGATGGCCAAGAAGAAGCACCGCAAGCTGCTCAAGCGCACGCGCGTGCAGCGCCGCAACAAGAAGTGAGCGAGCGCGCAGGACGCTGACAGCACGAAGCGGCGGTCGCCGGTGGACAACCGGCAACCGCCGCTTCTGCGTGTGCGCCCGTAGGGCGCCTTCGGCGCCTTCCTCAGTCGTCGCCGGTGTCGATCCCCAGGCCCGGCAGCACGTCCGGGATGAGGGGCGGCAGGGTGATGTCCGGCTCCGGCAGCTTCGGCCCGTCGTCGCCGTCGCCGCCCTGCTGCGCTCCGGACGGTGCCGGAGACGGGTTCAGCAGACCGTTGTCGCCGAGCAGACCGTCCTGGCCGCCGGACCTCGACGGGCTCGGCGAGCCGCCGTCCGCCGTACCGCCGTGGGAACCGTCCGACCGGGTGGACGACGGCTGCGGCGTACTCCGCTCGCCGGTCCCGTGATCGTCGCTGCCCCCGGCACCGCCGGCTGACGGGTCGTCCGGTGTGGACGGGAAGCGGGCGCGCAACGGCTCGACGTCGTCCTCTATGGCGTCGAAGACCGAGCTGACCTGAGCGCCCATCTCCGTCAGCTGTGCGGGCAGCCGGTCGCGCAGGTGCGACCAGGCCTCCCGGTGGTCGCCGGCGAAGGCCGACAGCGACTGCATGCGCCCGATCTTGCCGTCGCGGGCGTAGGCCGCGCTGAGCAGCCGGTGCCCCTCCGAGGCGTCGTGCTGCATGCCGGCCAGGGCGCGGCGGATCTCGGCGATGGACTCGTCGTCCAGGCTGCCGGCCCGCTGCCGCTCCATCAGGCGGCGTGCCTCCCGCAGCCGGGTCGAGGCGTGGTCGAGGAAGATCCGGCCGCGGTCGGCGTCGCCGTCGGCCAGGTCCAGCTGGAAGTCCTCCATGCCCCGCTTGAAGCCGTACAGCGAGTCGCCGGGCAGGGCGTCCGTGCTGGCGGCGGCCGCACCGCCGAAGGCCGTCGCGGCGACGCCCACGGACAGGCCGCCGGCCGCGAGCCCCTTGCCCAGCCGGGAACGGGGACGCAGCCTGCCGAGCGAGGCCACGCCCGGCGCCCGGTGCGCGCCCCTTCCGGACCGGCCCGTGCGCTGCTCGGGCAGTCGGCCGGCCGCTCCGGCCGCGCTTCCGGCATCGGCGAAGGCCGCCTCCATCGCGGCGACCAGCCGGGCGCGTTGGGTCGTCTTGACCTCCGGATCCAACTCCGGTCTGGGAAGGGCGCCGAGCCCCTCCACCACTGCCAGCAGGCTCGCCTGTTCGCCCTCGCCCTCGCCGTCCGCCGCGACGTCCGGGACGGGCGGGGCGGAGCCGCGGCTGCCGTCGTCAGCCGTCCGGCCGGCCGCCGCGTCCTCGCCGAGCTCGCGCTCGTCCAGGGACTGGGCGAAGGCGAGTGCCCGGCGGTGTGTCGACACGGATCCGATCACGGGCGGCACCTCCTCTCGTCAGCACGGTCGACTCCCCACCGGACAGGGAAGGTTCCACGCGTGGCCCAAGCCCACCCGATCGAGTGAGAGCGCCCGGGCGTGGCGCAGTTGCGGAGAGTCTGCACACCCGACAACGAGCGGCAAGCCACTCGGGTTACGGAGGCACGATGATGTGACCGGTGGCACACGGCCGACCACACAGGGGCGCTGCCGAGACGGTCTGCGGTCATCTGACGTCGTCGGGCAGCAGCCGTGCCAGCGTGCGTACGGCGCGGTACTGGAGGGTCTTGATGGCGCCCTCGTTCTTCCCCATGGCGCGCGCGGTCTCGGCGACCGAGAGGCCCTGCAGGAACCGCAGGGTCACGCACTCGCGCTGTTGCGGGTTGAGCCGTCGTACGGCCTGCAGCAGCGAGTCGTTGGAGAGCGTCTCGAGTACCGAGTCCTCCGGGCTGCGCTCCACCTCGTTGGCGTCCAGCATCTCGCCGGTGGTCACCTCCAGCCGGAACCGGCTGGACTTGAAGTGGTCGGCGACCAGGTTGCGCGCGATGGTCACCAGCCAGGCGCCGAAGTCGCGGCCCTGCCAGGTGAAGGTGCCGATGCGGCGCAGCGCGCGCAGGAACGTCTCGCTGGTCAGGTCCTCGGCCGTCGCGCGGCCGCCCACCCGGTAGTAGATGTAGCGGTAGACCGTGTCGCTGTACTGGTCGTAGAGGCAGCCGAAGGCGTCGGCCTCGCCGTTCTGGGCGCGCACGACCAGGTCCATCATGCGGCGGGCGTCGCCTTCGGCCATCGGCGGCCGGCGGGTGGC
>DASSBO010000398.1:0-5216 GCA_035698655.1 Streptomyces sp. | reverse complement strand
CGCTTCGGCGGAGCCGCCGGCGAGCAGCACCAGCAGATCCACGGTGCGCTGGGCGGCCGCGGAGGCCGCCAGCGGGTCGACACCGCGCTCGAAGCGGCGGGAGGCCTCCGAGGTCAGCCGGTGCCGCCGGGAGCTGCGGGCGACGCTGACCGGGTCGAAGTGCGCGGCCTCGATGACGATCTCGGGGCTGCCGCCCTCGCCGTCGGCGACGTCGGCGATCTCGGTGTGCGCGCCGCCCATCACGCCGGCCAGGCCGATCGGGCCGGACTCGTCGGTGATGACGAGGTCGGCCGCGTCGAGCGTGCGCTCGACGCCGTCCAGGGTGGTGAGCTTCTCGCCGTCCCGGGCGCGGCGCACGCCGATCGCACCGTCGATGCGGGAGCGGTCGTAGGCGTGCAGCGGCTGGCCCAGTTCGAGCATCACGTAGTTGGTGACGTCGACGGCGAGCGAGACGGGCCGCATGCCGGCCTTCTGCAGCCGGCGTTGCAGCCAGATCGGTGAACGGGTCTCGGGCCGCACCCCGGTGAGGGCACGGGCGGTGAACCGGTCGCAGGCGGCCGGGTCGGCGACCTCGACCTGCGGGCCGTGCGCGTTCGGCGCGGGCACGTCGATCAGCGCCGGGTCGCGCAGCGGCAGCCCGTAGGCGGTGGCCGTCTCACGGGCGATGCCACGCATCGACAGGCAGTAACCGCGGTCGGGGTTGACGGAGATGTCCAGCACCTCGTCGACCAGTTCGAGCAGCTCGATCGCGTCGGTGCCGACCTCGTGCTCGGGAGGAAGGACGATGATGCCGGAGTGGTCCTCGCCCATGCCCAGCTCGGCGGCCGAGCAGATCATGCCCTCGGAGACCTTGCCGTAGGTCTTGCGGGCGCTGATCTTGAAGCCGCCGGGCAGCACCGCGCCGGGCAGCACGACGACGACCTTGTCGCCGACGGCGAAGTTGCGGGCGCCGCAGATCAGGTTCTGCGGCTCGCCGGTGCCGTTGGCGTCACCGACGTCCACCTGGCACCAGCGGATGGGCTTCTTGAACTCGGTCAGCTCCTCGACGGCCAGGACCTGCCCGACCACGAGTGGGCCCTCGAGCCCGGCGCCGAGCTGGTCGACGGTCTCGACCTCGAGGCCGGACGCGATGAGTTTCGCCGCGACGTCGCGGCCGGTGACGTCGGCCGGCAGGTCGACGTACTCCCGCAGCCAGGAAAGCGGGGCGCGCATCAGATCTCCATCCCGAACGGCCGGGTGAAACGCACGTCACCTTCGACCATGTCTCGCATGTCCTCGACGTTGTGGCGGAACATCAGCAGTCGCTCGATGCCGAAACCGAAGGCGAAGCCGCTGTACCGCTCCGGGTCGACGCCACAGGCCGTGAGCACCCGCGGGTTGACCATGCCGCAGCCGCCCAGCTCGATCCAGCCCTCGGAGGAGCAGGTTCGGCAGGGGTTGTCCGGGTCGCCGACGGACGCGCCGTGGCACACGTAGCAGACCATGTCCATCTCGGCGGACGGCTCGGTGAAGGGGAAGTAGTCGGGCCGCAGCCGCGTCTTCATGTCCGCGCCGAACAGCGACTGGACCATGTGGTCCAGGGTGCCCTTCAGGTCGGCCATGGTCAGGCCCTCGTCGACGGCGAGCAGCTCGACCTGGGTGAAGACCGGGGTGTGGGTGGCGTCCAGCTCGTCGGTGCGGAAGACCCGGCCCGGGCAGATGACGTAGACCGGCAGCTCGCGCTGCAGCAGCGAGCGGATCTGCACCGGCGAGGTGTGGGTGCGCAGCACGACCTCGGAGCCGTCGGCCCCGGCCGTCTCGCCCGAGGGCTGCTGCACGAAGAAGGTGTCCTGCTCCGTGCGCGCCGGGTGGTCGGGGGAGATGTTCAGGGCGTCGAAGTTGAACCACTCCGCCTCGGCCTCGGGGCCCTCGGCCACCTCGTAGCCCATGGCCACGAAGACGTCCTCGATGCGCTCGGAGAGCGTGGTCAGCGGGTGGCGGGCTCCGGCGGGCACGCGGTCGTGGGGCAGCGTGACGTCCACGGCCTCCTCGACCAGCACCCGCTCGTCGCGCTCGGCCTCCAGCTGCTCCTGGCGCTCCCCCAGCGCCTTGTTCACCGCGCCGCGGGCCTGGCCGACGCGCTTGCCGGCGTCGGCCTTGGCGTGCGGCGGCAGGGCCCCGATCTCGCGGTTGGCGAGGGCGAGCGGTGAGCGGTCCCCGGCGTGGGCGGCCTTGACCGCACGCAGCGCGTCGAGGTCCTCGGCGGCGGTGATCGCCTCGATCGCCTCGTTGCGGGCCTGCTCGATCCGTTCCGGTTTCAGTGCCTCGACCTCGACAGGGTCGTACGACTTGTTGGGTGCCGACATCTCTTCCCGTGTTTCCGATTGGGTGGCTGCGCGTGCGTACCGTCGACCGAGTCTACGGCGTGCCCGACCTGGGCTGTGACGTCGAGGAAGCCCGTGGGAGACCTTCGGGAGCCCTAGAGCATGAAGGCCGGGGTGCCCACGGGCAAGGTAAATCGGAACTGGGCACCACCGCCGGCCGCGCGGGAGACGGTGATGTCCCCGCTGTGCGCCTCGACGATGCCCTTGACGATGTAGAGGCCCAGCCCGGTGCCGCCGCGCTTGCTGCCCCGCCAGAAGCGGGTGAAGACACGGCTCATCGACTCCTCGGGGATGCCGGGGCCTTCGTCGCTCACGGTGACCGCCGTTCCGGTGTCCTGGTCGCGGTGCGGTGCTGGTGCCACCTCTATGGTGACGGTTCCCTCGCCGTGGCGCACGGCGTTTTCCAGCAGGTTGGCCAGCACCTGGTCGATCTTGTCGGGATCGGCCCACAGGTCGGGCAGCGGCCGGGACACGCGCGTGACGAAGCGGTCGGCCGGCTGTCCGGAGGCGGTGTGCGCCTCGATGTGCCGCCGCACGGCGGCGGTGATGTCGACGGGCTGGCGGCGCACCTCCAGCCGCCCGGAGTCGATGCGGGAGATGTCCAGCAGCTCGGTGATCAGCCGGGAGACGCGGTCGGCGTCGGCGTCGACGGTCTCGAGCATCAGCCGCTTCTGGTCGTCGGTGAAGCGCTCCCACTTCGCGAGCAGCGTCGCGGTGAACCCTTTCACCGAGGTGAGCGGCGAGCGGAGCTCGTGGGCGACGATGGCGATCAGTTCGGCGTGCGCACGCTCGGTGCGCCGCCGCGCCTCGGTGCCGCGCACGGTCACCACCAGGCGGTCCAGCGGCCCGGTGCGGCCGTGCCTGACGTAGCGGGCCGAGACCAGCAGTTCGTGTCCGCACAGCAGCAGGTTGCGCTCGGGCTGTCCGGTGCGCACGGCCAGGCCGCCGTAGGGGTCGGTCAGCTCCCACCAGCGCCGGCCGTCGAGGTCGACCAGCGGCAGTGCCTCGGCCAGCGGGCGGCCCAGGGCGTCGGCCGCGTCGATGCCGCAGATGCGGGCCGCGGCGGCGTTCCAGCACACGACGCGCCCGGTGTGGTCGGCGACGATCAGCCCGTCGGGCAGGTCGTCGGGACACAGCCTCTCCATCCGCGGCGCACCCCCTCCATGGCGTCCGGCCGTGGCGGAGTCAGCCTACTCGCTCGGAGTGACGTCGCGGCACCCTCCGTCAGCACGTTGGGCGCGTGCGGAGGCGTAGAGGCAGACGGCGGCGGCGGTGGCCAGGTTCAGCGACTCGGCGCGGCCGTGGATCGGCACCCGCACCACCGCGTCGGCCAGCGCCCGGGTCTCCTCCGGCAGGCCCCAGGCCTCGTTGCCGAACAGCCACGCGCTGGGGGCGGCCAGCGCTCCCGCGTCCAGTTCGGCGTCCAGGTCGCGCTCGCCCCCGCCGTCGGCGGCCAGCAGCCGCACGCCGGCACCGCGCAGCGCCTCCGCGGCCTGCTCGACGGGGACGCCGACGGCGACCGGCAGGTGGAACAGCGAGCCGGCCGAGGCGCGTACGGCCTTCGGGTTGTACAGGTCCACGGACCCGTCGGTGAGGATCACCGCGTCCGCTCCGGCGGCGTCGGCACAGCGCAGCACCGTGCCGGCGTTGCCCGGGTCGCGGACGTTGGCGAGGACGGCCACCAGCGCGGGCCGTGCGGCGAGCACCTCCGGCAGCGGGCGGTCCAGGAAGGTGCACACGCCGACCAGGCCCTGCGGGGTGACGGTCTGCGACAGGTCGGCGATGATCCGGTCGGTGGCCAGGTGGACGCGCACACCGGCGCGGCCGGCGAGGCCGATGACGTCCGGGTGGCGTTCGGCCGCCTCGGCCGTGGCGAAGAGTTCGGTGAGCGCGGGAGCGCCCTCGGCGGTGTGTGCGGCGGCCTCCCGCACGGCCTGCGGCCCCTCGGCGAGAAAACGGCGTTCCTTGCCGCGGAAGGAGCGCTTGGCCAGCCGTCGCGCGGCGGCGACACGCGCGGAGGACGGGGGGATCACTGCGGGCCTCTCTGTGGACAGCGCGGGACCCGCAGACCGGCGGTCTGCGGGTCCCCTTGCACGACCGGTCAGGTCATGGTGCCGGTTCAGGCGGCCTTCGGCGCGTTGACGTCGCCGGGCAGCGCCTTCTGGGCGACCTCGACGAGGGCGGCGAAGGCACCCGCGTCGTTGACGGCCAGCTCGGCGAGCATCTTGCGGTCCACCTCGACGTTGGCGGCCTTCAGACCCTGGATGAAGCGGTTGTAGGTCATGCCGTTCGCGCGGGCGCCGGCGTTGATCCGCTGGATCCACAGCTGGCGGAAGTCGCCCTTGCGCCGCTTGCGGTCGTTGTAGTTGTAGACGAACGAGTGGGTGACCTGCTCCTTCGCCTTGCGGTAGAGGCGGGAACGCTGGCCGCGGTAGCCGCTGGCCTGCTCGAGGGTCGCCCGGCGCTTCTTGTGGGCGTTGACCGCCCGCTTGACGCGTGCCACGTGTGTACTCCTTGTCAGCGTGGGCCGTGGTCCGGGTGGTCACACGGCCCGGTTCGAATGGGGGCCCGGTCGAGCGGGGTCTTACTTGCCGAGAAGCTTCTTGATCTTCTTGGCGTCGGCCGGAGCCATCTCGTTCGTGCCGGCAAGACGACGCGTCAGCGTGGACGGCTTGTGCTCGAGGTAGTGGCGGCGGCCGGCGCGCTGGCGCATCACCTTGCCGGAGCCGGTGATCTTGAAGCGCTTGCTGGCACCGCTGTGCGTCTTGTTCTTCGGCATGTCGCCGTCTACTCCTCGTCAGTGGCGCTCCCGGATGCCCGTGCGGGCAGGCGGGAGCGTCCTTCGTATCGGTT
>DASSBO010000397.1:0-12880 GCA_035698655.1 Streptomyces sp. | reverse complement strand
CCGCCGTAGTAGCGGCGGCCCGGGTAGCCCTCGGCGTACTTGTTGGTCAGGACGGAGCCCTGGGCCTCCAGCGCCGCCACCGGAGCGAAGTTCTCCGAGGCGATCATCTCGAGGGTGGACTGCTGGCGGTGGAGCTCGGCGTCGACGGCGGCCGCGACGTCCGGATCCACCTCGTGAAGCGAACCGTTCAGAACAGACATGGTGACTTCGGGCCTTCCCTAGTTGCCGGAGGCGTAGGAGGTGTACTCGTCGGCGGAGAGCAGGTCCTCCGGCTCGGAGGTGATCTTCACCTTGAACAGCCAGCCGCCCTCGAAGGGCGCGGAGTTCACCAGCGCCGGGTCGGACACGACGTCCTCGTTGGCCTCGGTGACCTCGCCGGTGACGGGGGAGTAGAGGTCGCTGACGGACTTGGTCGACTCCAGCTCGCCGCAGGTCTCGCCGGCGGTCACGGTGTCGCCGACCTCCGGAAGCTGGACGTAGACCACGTCGCCGAGCGCCTCGGCGGCGTGCGCGGTGATGCCGACCGTCGACACGCCGTCCTCGGCGGCCGACAGCCACTCGTGCTCCTTGCTGAAGCGCAGGTGCTGGGGGTTGCTCATGGTGCGATTCTCCTGGATGTGCGGGGGTGGGCGGGGAAGGGTCTTGCCTGCTGGGACGTGTCGTGGACCGCGTGAGCGAGGCTACGGCGTCGCGCGCGGTCCGCCGCTCATTTCTCCCGCTTGTAGAAGGGCAGGGCCACGACCTCGTACGGCTCGTGGCTGCCGCGGATGTCCACGGCGACGCCGCCGGTGCCCGGCTCGGCGTGCCCGGCGTCGACGTAGGCGATCGCCACCGGCTTCCCGAGCGTGGGGGAGGGGGCGCCGGAGGTGACCTCGCCGATCACGGTGCCGGTCGCGGCCTCGACGACGGGGTAGCCGGCGCGCGGCACCCGGCGGCCCTCGGCGATCAGGCCGACGAGCTTGCGCGGCGGCGCGGTCTCGGCCTGCTCGGCGGCGGCCTGCAGCGCCTCGCGCCCGACGAACCGGCCTTCGTTGGACGTCTTCTCGAACTTCACGATGCGGCCCATGCCGGCGTCGAACGGCGTGGTGTCCGTCGTCAGCTCGTGCCCGTACAGCGGCATGCCGGCCTCCAGGCGCAGCGTGTCGCGGCAGCTCAGCCCGCAGGGGACCAGCCCGGCGCCCTCGCCGGCCTTGGTCAGCGCCTCCCACACGGTGACGGCGTCGCCGGGGGCGACGAACAGCTCGAAGCCGTCCTCGCCGGTGTACCCGGTGCGCGCGATGAGCGCCTGGGCGCCGGCGACCGTGCCCGGCAGGCCGGCGTAGTACTTCAGCCCCTCCAGATCCGCGTCCGTGAGAGTGGCCAGGATGCCGGCCGCCTCGGGGCCCTGGACGGCGATCAGCGCGTAGGCGTCCCGGTCGTCGCGCACCACCGCGTCGAAGCCGGCCTGCCGCTCGGTGAGTGCGTCGAGGACGACCTGGGAGTTCGCCGCGTTCGCGACGACCATGTACTCCTGCTCGCCGGTCCGGTAGACGATCAGGTCGTCGAGGATCCCGCCGTCCTCGGCGCAGATCATGGTGTACCGGGCGCGGCCGACCTTGAGCCTGCCCAGGTTGCCGACGAGGGAGTAGTCGAGCAGGTCGGCGGCCTGCGGCCCGGTCAGGGTGATCTCGCCCATGTGGGAGAGGTCGAACAGCCCGGCGCGGGTGCGCACGGCCTGGTGCTCCTCGCGCTCGCTGGCGTAGCGCAGGGGCATGTCCCAGCCCGCGAAGTCGGTCATGGTCGCGCCCAGGCCGCGATGGACGGCGTCGAGCGCCGTCCGGCGCGGGGCAGCGGTGTCGGTGGTCATGTCAGGCTCCCGGAAATGGGTGTGACGCGGATGTCCTCCCCATCTGTCATCGGGACCTGAGAGGTTCGCCGTGAGGCCCGTGCGGAGCACGGATCACGCAGCTTGCACCTTGGGTGGAGCCGCACGCAGAGCGCGGCCCGCTTTTCAGATGTGCCTCGTCCAGCGCGGTATGCGTGCCTGAGAGATTCAAGGGAGGATCTTGCTCCTTCGGCGCCCCGTGCGCAGTGCACCGGGGACTCTCCCGCGTGGATTCAAACGGCCGGTATGGAGTTTGCCGGGCCCATCATCGCACGGAGTCCGGAGGAGGCGGGATGCGTGGTCGGCGCGCAATCGTCTTGTCCCTCATTACCCTTTCTTGACACTCTCGAAGCGAGGCCGCGAACCGACGGGGCCGGACGGGAGGTCTTCAGGTGCCCAGGCTGCGCAGTGCCCATGCGGCGGCAGCAGACGCGCCGGTCGTCGCGCCCACCCCGATGCCGGGTCTGCCCACACGTGACCTGCGGGGGACGGCGACGCCCGTGCCGCTGCGGTTCCCCGCCGGCGACCGGGTGGTGGTCTCCGGGCTGCCGGGGAGCGGCAAGTCGACGCTGATCGACCACACCGTCGCCGTGGACGACCGGGTGCGCCGCATCGACTCCCAGGACACCCGCGAACGCTGGGAGCGCCGCATGCCGGCCTTTCTGCCCTACGGCGTGTACCGGCCGCTGGTGCGGCTGATGCACTTCGCCCGGCTGCGCCGCGCCCTGGCGTCCGGCGCCGGGGTGGTGGTGCACGACTGCGGTACCCAGGGCTGGGTGCGCCGCTGGCTGGCGGCCGACGCGCTGCGCCGCGGGCGGGGGATGCATCTGGTGCTGCTGGACGTCACACCGCGGGAGGCGCTCGCCGGACAGGCCGGCCGCGGCCGTACGGTCTCCGGCTACGCCTTCCTGCGGCACCGCCGCGCGGTACGGCGGCTGCTCGCGGACGCCCAGGCCGGGCGGCTGCCCGACGGCTGCGCCTCGGTGGTGCTGCTGGACCGGCGCGCGGCGGCGGCGCTGCGCGGTCTGGTCTTCGAGTGACGCGCACGCGGCCCGCCGCCCCGGCGAGGGGCGACGGGCCGCATACGAGGACAGGGCGGTTCCCCGCGGCCGCCCGGTGCGCGCGTCAGCCGACGGGCGCGTTGTCCGCCGCCTGGCCGCGGTCCGGCCGCTGGTCGGCGTTCTGCGGCTGGAACTGCGGCAGGCCCTCCATGTCGGGGGCCGGCAGCTGACCGCCCAGCACGATGCTGGTCATCAGGTTGACCTCGGACTTCACGACGGCCTGGGCCTGCCGCTGAACGCGGGCCTGGTGGCCGGCGCGCGCCTGCCTGATGAGCTTGTCGACGTGCTGCTGAACCTGGTCGGCGGCCTTGACGGTCACGCGCGGCGACGCGAACCGGTCGGCGTTCTGCTGCGCGCTCTGTCGGTAGGCCTGGTCGGCCTGCAGGTTGCGGACCTCGCGGACGAGGCGGTTCAGCGCCCGCTCGATGGCCTGCGAGTGCTGCTCGGCCTGGGCCCGGGACAGCCTGCCGTTCCGGGACTCGATGACGGCCTCCAGCAGGTTGTTGACCGGCTTGACCGCCTGGTTGGTGCGCTGCAGGATCCGGACCTGCTGCGCGAGCTGCTGCTGGGCGGCCGGGGCCTGGGCCGGTGCCGTGACGACGTGCTGGTCGGGGCCGTCGGTGGCGAGGGCGGCGGTGGCGGTGCCGGCGGCGCCGAGCGTCAGGGCGGCGGCGAGCGCGATGGTGGCCGTCTTGTGGGTACGCATGGGGGGTTTTCCTCCCGTGTGGGGGGTTGGTGGGACGAGACCCACCTTTGGGCCAATCACTGCGCTCCGCAACTGGATCATCACACCGGGTGAGTGTTCGGGTGAGGCGCCCCCTGTCCGAACAACGGGGATCAAGCCGTCACTAGGCTTGCGGCATGACCACGCCACAGCACTACGGTCCGGGCCACGGCGGCGGCTGGCCCGGAAACGAGTTGGAGGAGACGCTGGCGGCCTCGCTCGGCGCCTCGCACGCGGGCGGCCGGCTCCTCCAGGTGCTGGGACGCAGCAGCGTGTGGATTCCGCTGCCGGAGGGCGGCGGCCCCTACAGCCCGTCCCTCGACCTGCCGACGGTGGAGCTGGACGGCGCCCCCTACGTGCCGGTCTTCAGCTCCGAGCAGCAGTTCCGGCAGGTGGTCGGCGGCCATGTCTCCTTCACGGTCGCCCCCGTGCGGGAGTTCGCCCGCGGACTGCCGCCGCAGGTGGGCGTCGTGGTGAATCCCGACGGGGCCGTGGGCGTTCCGCTGCCGCCGGAGGCCGTGGCCGAACTGTGCCGCTCCACACCGGGAGAGGGCATCCCCGGGGTGGCGACCGGTGCCCGCATACGGCTCTTCGAACCGGACTGGCAGGACGAGCCGGTCGACTTCCTGGCCGCCGCCGCAGGCGAGTTCGCGCTCGTCCCGCCGGTCGGCACCGCGCGGCGGGCGCTCTCCAGCGCCGAGGGCGACGCGCCCTGCCTGTTCGTCGGGGTCGAACTGGACCTGCTGGACCCGGAGGCCCGGCAGGCGGCGCACGACGCGCTGGCCCGTGCGCTGGGCGTCGTCCCGGTCAAGTGGCCCGTCCAGCTGGTGCTGCTGGACGCGGCCGAGGATCCGCTCGTGGACTGGATGCGGCAGTGCGTGCGGCCGTTCTACGTCCGCGGGCAGCCGGCCGGCTGACTCCCGTACGCGCGCGAAGAGGGACCCGACTCGTAAGCTGGTGGACGCGACGGGGCGGGCACGGTTGTCCGACGAGTGACGGAGAGAAGGGGGGCCCACGTGAGCGCGGGTGAGAGCGTCGAACAGCTGCTGCGGCAGGTGTCGCCCGGCCGGTACGACGCCTACGAGGAGCTGCTGGCCGCGCTCGCCGAGTCACGGCTGTGGATGCTGCTGTGGCAGGGTCAGGCAGGCGCGCCCGACGCCCAGTACGGGAACATGACGGTCGACGGCCTCGGCTACGCGCCGTGCGTGACCTCCGCTCAGGAACTCGCCGCCTCCGGCTGGAACCGGGCCCACGAGGTGGTCACCGGCCGGGAGATCGCCGCCGCGCTCTACCCGGTGCGCTGGGGACTGTGGCTGGATCCGCACGCTCCCGGCGGCGGAGTCGGCATCCCCTGGCTCGACCTGCGCCGCATCGCCTGCGGCCTGGACCGGCTGCCCGCCGGACCGCTGCGCATCAGCGAACCCGCCCTGGAGCTGCCGCAGTTCTACGCCCTCCTGACGCAGAACGCGCACCGCGCCCCGGCCGTCAGGTCGCTGCGCCGCGCCTGGGTGCAGCCGGCTCTTGGTGTGCCGTTTCTGGCCATCGGAGTCGATCTGTACGACACGGACCCCCGGTCCGCCGACGCCGCACGGCAGATGCTGGAGCAGTCGGTGACCGTGCTGCCCGACGGACTGCCGGTCTCCACCGTGTTCATGGCCGACGACCACGAGCCCGTCACGATGTGGCTGCGGGCGCACGGACGCCCCTTCTTCGACCGCGAAGCGCACGCCACCGCGGTCTCCGCGCCGGCCCCGGGCGACGGCTCCGGCGGTGCCCGGTCGTACTGAACAGTACGTCCGAATAGTGGCGTAAAGCGGCTGGTTGAGCCCCGCTGACGGAGTACTTCCGTCCGTATAGCGGAGCGAGTTGCACACATCACAGTTGCGCATCCATTCGCCGTCAGGTCTGGCGGGTGATCACAAGCGCGATGAAGACTCCCGAACCAGCGAGGCGTCGTCCTCGTGTACGAAAGCTGGTACGAGCCGCTACCGCGGCGGGCGTGGGCCGGTGACCGCCGGTCGAGAGGGGTCCTCACCACGATGACGGCACCAACGAGCGACACGGTCGAGAAGGCCGTGCCCGACGAGACCGCCGGCGGTGGCGAGAAGGGCAGGTCGATCGAGGGCAGGTCGCTGGGGCGTATCGCCTGGACACGGCTCAAGCGCGACAAGGTGGCGCTGGCCGGCGGCGTGGTCATCGTCTTCCTGATCCTGGTGGCGATCTTCGCCCCGCTGATCGCGAACCTGTTCGGCGTCGACCCCTACAAGTACAACGAGGACCTGATCGACCCTCTCTTCGGACTGCCGAACGGGTCGTTGGGCGGCGTCAGCGCCGACCACCTCCTCGGCGTCGAACCGGTCAACGGGCGGGACATCTTCGCGCGGATCCTCTACGGAGCGCGCGTCTCCCTGCTGGTCGGCTTCCTGTCCGCGGTCGTCGCGGTCGTCGTGGGCACCGTGCTGGGCATCCTCGCCGGCTACTTCGGCGGCTGGCTGGACGCCCTGATCAGCCGGGTGATGGACATGCTGCTGGCCTTCCCGCAGCTGCTGTTCATCATCTCCCTGATCGCCGTGATGCCGAACGACCTGATCGGGCTGTCCGGCACCGGGGTGCGGCTGTTCGTCATGATCCTGGTGATCGGCTTCTTCGGCTGGCCCTACATCGGCCGCATCGTCCGCGGACAGACGCTCTCCATGCGTGAGCGCGAGTACGTGGAGGCCGCACGCAGCCTGGGCGCCGGCCGGCGCTACATCCTCTTCAAGGAACTGCTGCCCAACCTCATCGCGCCCATCACCGTCTACACGACGCTGATGATTCCGACGAACATCCTCACCGAGGCCGCGCTGAGCTTCCTCGGCGCGGGCGTGAAGCCGCCCACCGCCTCCTGGGGACAGATGCTCTCCGACGCGCTGCACCACTTCAGCGGCGACCCGATGTTCATGATCGTGCCCGGTGTGGCGATCTTCGTCACCGTGCTCGCCTTCAACCTCTTCGGTGACGGCGTGCGCGACGCGCTGGACCCCAAGGGCGCCAGGTGACGCCACTGCAAGCCCCGGCTCGGCAGACCGCACGAGCCGTGACCACCACGAAGGAAGCGACATCGTGAGATTCCCACGCACATCGAGGGTCCGGCGGGCCGCAGCGTCCGCTGTGGCCGTCGCGGCTCTGCTGTCCACGGCGGCCTGCGGCGGTGGCGGCGGCAACAGCGGCGGCACCGAGGCGGCGGGCTACAACGCCGGCATCGAGAAGATCGCCAACCCCTCGGACGCCAAGGGCGGCACGCTGAAGTTCATCAGCACCCAGGACGCCGACTCCTGGGACACCACGCGCGGCTACTACGGCTTCGCATGGAACTTCATGCGCTACTACTCCCGGCAGCTGATCACCTTCAAGGCGGCGCCCGGTGCGAAGGGCTCGGAGCTGGTCCCCGACCTGGCGAAGGGCATGGCCGAGGTCTCCGACGACGGCAAGACCTACACGTACCACCTCAAGGACAACGTGACCTGGGAGGACGGCAAGCCCGTCACCTCGCAGGACGTCAAGTACGGCATCGAGCGCCAGTGGGCGCAGGACGTGCTCTCCGGCGGCCCGGTCTACATCAAGAACGTCCTGGACCCGGACGGGGAGTACAAGGGCCCGTACAAGGACAAGGGCGGCCTCGACGCGATCGAGACCCCGGACGACAAGACGATCGTCTTCCACCTGCCGAAGGCGAACAGCGACTTCGAGTCCATGCTCGCGATGCCGGTGGCGTCCCCGGTGCGCAAGGACAAGGACACCAAGTCCAAGTACGGTCTGCACCCCTTCTCCAACGGCCCGTACAAGTTCAAGAGCTACACGCCGAACAAGTCGCTGGTGCTGGTCCGCAACGACGAGTGGAAGCGGTCCTCGGACACCGTCCGCAAGGCGCTGCCGGACAAGATCACCGTCACGATGATCACCAACGCGGACGACATGGACAAGCGGCTGCTCAACGGTGACTACGACCTCGACCTGGCCTCCACCGGCCTGAGCTCGGCCGGCCGCCGGGTGGCCCTCAAGCAGCACAAGGGCAACGTCGACAACCCGCTCACCGGCTTCATCCGCTACGCGGCTCTCGCGCAGAACGTGAAGCCGTTCGACAACATCCACTGCCGCAAGGCCGTCATCTACGGTGCCGACCACAAGTCGCTGCAGACCGCCCGCGGCGGCCCGCTGGCCGGCGGCGACATCGCCACCAACATGCTGCCTCCGGTGGTGCCCGGTTCGGACCTGAAGTACGACCCGTTCGGCATGGCCAAGAACGACGGCGCCGCCAACGTCAAGAAGGCCAAGGAAGAGCTCAAGAAGTGCGGTAAGCCGAACGGCTTCTCGACCACGATCGCGGTCCGCAACAACAAGCCCGACGAGATCGCCACCGCCACGTCGCTGCAGGCCTCGCTCAAGAAGGTCGGCATCAAGGTCGACATCGACCAGTACGACGGCGCCCAGCTCGCCGGCATCGTCGGCAACCCGGACTACGTGAAGAAGCACAACTACGGCCTCATCATCCTCGGCTGGGGCCCGGACTTCCCGACCGTCCAGGGCTTCGGCAAGCCGCTGTGGGACAGCCGTTACATCCTCGACAACGGCAACAACAACCTGGCGATGATCGACGACCCGAAGATCGACGCGGCCTTCGACAAGTTCCAGGTCACGCTCGACAAGGGCAAGCGCAAGCAGATCGCCGAGAACATCAACCACATGGTGACCGAGGGCGCGTACTACCTGCCCTTCACCTGGGAGAAGCGCATCTTCTGGCGGTCGACCCGACTGACCAACGTCTACTCCACCTACGCGTACAGCGGGCAGTACGACTACGCCTCGCTGGGCGTCAAGTAACCGACCGCCGGCACCCGCCGCTACGCACGAAGGGCAGGTGAGGGCCGCAGCCAGCGGTCCGGCCGAGAGCAGTGCTCGCATACCTCATCAGGCGGCTGTTCGCCGCCGCAGTGATGCTGATCGTCATCATCCTGGCGGTCTTCAGCATCTTCTTCCTGATCCCAAAGTGGACCGGAGTCGATCCGGCCACCATGTACGCCGGCAAGAACACCAGCCCCGAGGCGCTGGCGGGGATCACGAAGAAGCTCGGACTCGACGACCCGATCCTGGTCCAGCTGTTCGACTTCTTCAAAGGCATCTTCCTCGGCCGTGACTACGGCAGCGTGCACTGCAGTGCTCCCTGCTTCGGATACTCCTTCAAGACCGAACAGGCCGTCTGGCCACTCCTGGTCAACCGGTTCCCGGTGACCTTCCTGCTCGCCATAGGTGCGGCCGTCATCTGGCTGATCATCGGCATCGGCGCCGGCGTGCTCTCCGCACTCAAGCGGGGCACCCTGTGGGACCGCACCGCGATGGGCGTCGCCCTGAGCGGCGTCTCGCTCCCCATCTACTTCACCGGCCTGATCTCCCTGGCGATCTTCGTCTACGGACTGGGCTGGCTGGACAACTACCACGGGCTGGAAGACGGCTTCGGCAACTGGCTGAGCGGCATGATCCTGCCGTGGGTGACCCTGGCCTTCCTCTTCGGCGCCATGTACGCCCGGCTCACCCGGGCCACCATGCTCGAGGTGATGGGCGAGGACTACATCCGCACCGCGCGGGCCAAGGGACTCAAGGAGCCCGTGGTCATCGGCAAGCACGCCATGCGCTCCACGCTGACCCCGATCACCACGATCCTCGGCATCGACCTCGGCATGCTGATGGGCAACGCCATCCTCACCGAGACGACCTTCAGCCTGCCGGGCCTGGGCCAGGCCGCGCTGAACGCGATCGGCGACCGTGACCTGCCGATCATCCTCGGCGTCACGCTGATCACCGCCTGCGCCGTCGTGTTCGCCAACCTCGTGGTGGACCTGCTCTACGGCGTGATCGACCCCCGAGTGAGGCTCGCATGACGGACCTGAACAAGAGCGGCACGGCCGCTCTGGGCGAACCGGAGGCCCCCGGCTCCGGCCCGGCCACCGCCTTCCTGGAGGTACGGGACCTGCACGTCCACTTCCCCACCGAGGACGGTCTGGTCAAGTCCGTCGACGGGCTCTCCTTCTCGCTGGAGAAGGGCAGGACACTCGGCATCGTCGGCGAGTCCGGCTCCGGGAAGTCCGTCACCTCGCTGGGCATCATGGGCCTGCACACCGTCGGCCAGTACGGCCGGCAGAAGGCGCAGATCTCCGGCGAGATCTGGCTGGACGGCAAGGAACTGCTCTCCGGCGACCCGGACGAGGTGCGCAGGCTGCGCGGCCGCGAGATGGCGATGATCTTCCAGGACCCGCTGTCCGCGCTGCACCCGTACTTCACCGTCGGCAGCCAGATCGTCGAGGCCTACCGCGTCCACCACGACGTCGACAAGAAGACCGCCCGCAAGCGGGCGATCGAGATGCTCGACCGGGTCGGCATCCCGCAGCCCGACCAGCGCGTGGACAGCTACCCGCACGAGTTCTCCGGCGGCATGCGGCAGCGCGCGATGATCGCGATGTCGCTGGTGAACAACCCCGAACTGCTCATCGCGGACGAGCCGACCACCGCCCTCGACGTCACCGTGCAGGCGCAGATCCTCGACCTGATCCGCGACCTGCAGAAGGAGTTCGGCTCCGCGGTCGTCATCATCACCCACGACCTGGGCGTCGTCGCCGAACTCTCCGACGACATCCTGGTGATGTACGGCGGCCGCTGCGTCGAACGCGGCACCGCCGAGCAGGTCTTCTACGAGCCGCAGCACCCCTACACCTGGGGACTGCTCGGCTCCATGCCGCGCATCGACCGCGAGGAGACCGAGCGGCTGAACCCGGTCAAGGGCTCCCCGCCCAGCCTGATCAACGTGCCCTCCGGCTGCGCCTTCAACCCGCGCTGCCCGTACGCCGACGTCCCCAAGGGGGGCGTCACACGCACCGAGCGGCCCGAACTGCTCGAGCTGCACGGTGCCGGTTCGGACGGGCACTTCTCCGCGTGCCACATGTCGCGGAAGGACCGGGAGCGGATCTGGACCGAAGAGATTGCGCCGAAGCTGTGAGCGAGGACGAGCACATGACGACCCCCGAACCGGCGGGTGAGAGCGCGCCGGCGCCGGCCGCCGTGGCCGACCCGGGCCCCGGCGACCCGCTGCTGCGGGTCTCCGGGCTGACGAAGCACTTCCCCCTGACCAAGGGACTGCTCAAGCGCCAGGTCGGCGCCGTCAAGGCGGTCGACGGCATCGACTTCGACGTGCGCGCCGGGGAGACCCTCGGCGTGGTGGGCGAGTCGGGCTGCGGCAAGTCCACGATGGGCCGGCTGATCACCCGGCTGCTCGAACCCACCGCGGGAAGCATCGAGTTCGAGGGACACGACATCACCCACCTGGGCGTGTCCGGCATGCGTCCGCTGCGGCGCGACGTCCAGATGATCTTCCAGGACCCCTACTCGTCGCTGAACCCGCGGCACACCGTGGGCGCCATCGTCAGCGCACCCTTCAAGCTGCAGGGCATCACGCCCGAGGGCGGCGTGAAGAAGGAGGTCCAGCGGCTGCTGGGTGTCGTCGGCCTCAACCCCGAGCACTACAACCGCTACCCGCACGAGTTCTCCGGCGGCCAGCGGCAGCGCATCGGCATCGCCCGCGCGCTCGCGCTCAAGCCGAAGCTCGTGGTGGCGGACGAGCCCGTCTCCGCGCTGGACGTCTCCATCCAGGCCCAGGTGGTCAACCTGCTGGACGACCTGCAGGACGAGATGGGCCTCACGTACGTGATCATCGCCCACGACCTGTCGGTCATCCGGCACGTCTCGGACCGCATCGCCGTGATGTACCTGGGCAAGATCGTGGAGCTGACCGACCGCAAGTCGCTCTACAGCTCCTCGATGCACCCCTACACCCGGGCGCTGATGTCCGCGGTGCCGGTGCCCGACCCGCGCCGCAAGGCGTCCGGCGGCAGCGGCCGCATCCTGCTGCAGGGCGACGTCCCCTCGCCGATCAAGCCGCCGACCGGCTGCCGGTTCCACACCCGGTGCTGGAAGGCGACGAAGGTCTGCAAGCAGCTCGAGCCGCCGCTGGTCGCGCTGCGCACCGGGCACCAGGTGGCCTGCCACCACCCGGAGGACGCGCCGGACCAGCAGCCGGACGACACCGAGCTGCTCACCCAGGCGGAGAAGGCGGCCGACCAGCTGGCCTCCGAGTCCGCGGGGGAGAAGGCGGCGGACATCGCCGCCGCCGCGCAGGCCGGCGAGGACTCGCACAGCGTCGCCAAGGAGTGACGACGGGCCCGGGGCGGGACCTCCCCGCCCTGGGCTACCGGTCGGTAATAAGTCGGTGTAGCGTGCCACCATGCCCGACGCCATCCCGCAGCCGGCCGTGACCGGCGAGTTCGACCGTGACACTGCCGTGGACCGGCGCGCCCCCGGAGTCCACGACGCCCGGCTCTCCCCGGGCTGGACCATCGGCCACGCGCTCAACGGCGGCTACCTGCTCGCCGTCCTCGGCCGGGCCCTGGCCGACACCCTGCCCCACCCGGACCCCTTCACCGTCAGCGCGCACTACCTGACGGCCACCGCTCCCGGGCCGGCCGTCGTGCGCAGCGAGGTACTGCGCACCGGGCGGACGCTGTCCACCGGCACCGCCTCCCTGCTGCAGCAGGACGAGCACGGCCGGGAGGTCGAACGGATCCGGGTGCTGGCCACGCACGGCGACCTGGACGCCCTGCCGCCGGACGTGCGCACCACCGCCAAGCCGCCCGAACTGCCGCCGCTGGAGCACTGCCCCGGCGCCCGCGACGCCCCCGACGGCGCGTTCGAGCAGGCACCCATCGCCGCGCGGTTCGACCTGCGGCTCGACCCGGCCACCGCCGGCTGGGCGGTCGGCGCGCCCTCCGGCAAGGGCGAGATGCGGGCCTGGTTCTCGCTGGCCGACGGACGCGAGCCGGACCCGCTGGCCCTGCTGCTCGCCGTCGACGCCCTGCCGCCCACCGCGTTCGAGATGGGCATCGACGGCTGGGTGCCCACCGTCGAACTCACCGTGCACGTACGGGCGAAGCCCGCCCCCGGGCCGCTGCGGATCTCGGTCGTCACCCGCAACCTGGCCGGCGGCTACCTGGAGGAGGACGCCGAGGTGTGGGACTCCGCCGACCGCCTGGTCGCCCAGTCCCGCCAGCTCGCCCGGGCGCTCACGGCGTGACGGAGGCGGCGGCCCGCCGCGTCGTCGCGATCGTCGCCGAGCCGACGACGCGGGTGCCGTCGTAGAGGACGACGGCC
>DASSBO010000396.1:0-3794 GCA_035698655.1 Streptomyces sp. | reverse complement strand
CCGGTCGCACATTCTGCACCGGTCCGTGGCCGACGACCGACCGTTCGTCAGCGGATGCCGTGTTCGCGCAGCACCCGGCGCTGCTCGCCGGTCAGGTGGGTGGGGAAGTACAGGTAGCACACGCCGCCGGTGCCGCTGTGGACCTTGCCGTCGGCGTCGTGCCGCTTGGTGCGCAGCCAGATGTTCTCGAACTGCCTCCGCTTGTAGACGTGACGGACCGCCGCGTCGTCCTCGGACGCCGGGTCGTTGGCGATGACGTCGCCGTCCTCGGTGAAGCCGATGACCGTCATCAGGTGACCCGAGGTGCCGTAGCCGGCGCCGTCCAGCTCGGACTCGATGAAGGACTGTGAGGTGATCAGCGGGATGCCGGCCGCGACCAGGCGCTCGGCCTCGTCGAGGGAGGCGCAGCGGGTGACCACGCCCTGCATGTTCCGGTAGGTGGCGGCGTAGGCGGCGTTGAACGGCCAGTTGCCGCAGCCGTCGTACTCGTAGTCGAAGGTCTGGCGGGCCGCCCAGCACACCTGCGGGTCCCGGTAGCTCGGGTCGACCCAGGCCAGATCCTGTGCGCTGGGGCGGCGCCCCCAGGACTCGATGATCATCTGCGACGAGGTGGGGCTGCACCACGCCTCGCCGCCCCCGTCGTACTGCGGGTACTGGCCGGCGTGGATGTCCTGGGAGTACTGCGGCACGGTCAGGTCCACGCCGCGCGCGCAGCCAGGCCGGGAGGCGGGGACCTCGAAGCGGTCGGGGATGGCGGAGCCCATGGCGCCGATGCGCCACACCATGGGGGTGGCGTCGCTGCCCGGGGTGCGCAGGAGGGTGAGGCGGATCCGGTAGGACAGCAGCCGCAGGCCGCCGGCGGCGTCGTCGATGGAGAAGGTGTCGGTCCAGATGCTGGACTTGCCGTCGCCCTGGTCGCCGACGGAGGTGCGGCGGGGGACGTCGTCGCCGTCGCCGGCCGTCCAGATGCCCATCGTGTACCAGGGCGTGTGGGAGCCGTCGGAGTAGCGGCCCTGCAGTTCCACCCGGATCCAGGTGCCGGCCGGGGTCTGCGCGTTCCAGGAGGTGATGACCTCGGTGGAGGGGACGGACAGGTGGTGGCGGTCGGAGGTCCAGGTGGCGTACTCCCAGGTGGCCGTCCGGCCGGTGTGCGGGTCGCGGTAGTCCATGGTCCCCACCGGCCGGTGCAGCACGATGCCCGGGCGGTGGCCGGGCACGGTGCGCACTCCTGCGGCGTCGCCCGCGCGCCAGTCACGCACGCTCGTCCAGCCGTGGTACTCGATGAGGCTCTCCTTGTCCGGTCTCGCGGGCCGTCGTCCTTGTGAGTCCGCCGCCGCGCCCTGCGCGCGTGCGGTGGGCGCGGCGACGGCGGTGGCGGCCGCGGCGACGGCGGCGGCCAGTACGGTGCGGCGGGTGGCTGGTGTGTGGCTCATGGCGATGACTCCCCGAGTGGGTCGCTGAGACGACGTGAGGCGTGTGAACGACGCAGGCGCTCCAACTATTGCTCTCCTCAGGCGCGCAGACCAGGGATCTGCCCGTTCGGCGCGCCCGCCGGAGGAAGAAACATTGGACCGACCAGTGGCACCGCTGCGGCCGGCCGTAGGGTGGCCGCATGAATGAGCCTGCCGCGCCTCTCGGGCTGCCCGGGCTCGCCGAGCGACTGGCAGCAGCGGCGCCCTCGTGCGGCCCGGCGCGTCTGGTGGCCGTCGACGGACACGCGGGGTCGGGCAAGTCCACCCTGGCAGGCCTGCTGTCCGCGCAGCTCGGCGGTGCGCCCGTACTCCATCTGGACGACGTGGCCGCCCACGGGGAGTTCTTCGGCTGGACCGAGCGCCTGGCCGAGCAGGTGCTCGCGCCGCTGGCGCGCGGAGCGACGGCACGGTTCGAGGTCTACGACTGGGCGCGCCGCACCTTCGCCCGTACGGGTGTGCTGCGCCCGGCCCCGGTCGTGCTGGTCGAGGGGGTCGGCGCGGGCCGTCGGGCGCTGCGCCCCTCGCTGGCCTGCCTGCTGTGGATGGACCTGGATCCGGCGGCGTCCTGGGCGCGCGGCAGGTTGCGGGACGGTCCGGGGCTGGCCGGCTTCTGGCAGGAGTGGACACGGGCGGAACGGGCGCACTTCGCGCGGGACCCCTCGCGCCCGTTCGCGGATTTCCTGGTACGCGAGGCCGCTTCGGGTTATGAGGCGTGCAGACGTTCGACCAGATCGGGCACGCAGGAAGACGGCCCGTTCCGTGACGCTCCGTGAGGATCCCGATGCGGTGACGATCCACCGCCGCACCGCGGTGTAAGCGCCCGCTCATCGACGCTTGACCTCGGCGCACGCAGCAATTACGTTCGTCCACAAGCGGTCCGGGCGACCGCCCGCTGACTCGAAGCCCCCGGTTGTTCCCCCGTGACCGGGGGCTTCGTCGCGTCCGGAAAGCACCATCGGTCCTCACTCTCCGTCACGGACGATGCGGCGGCTGCACACGATGTGCGCCGCGCGCTCCGGTGGTGTGCGCCGATCGCTCTCTACGACGGCGCCTTGGGCCCGGGTACGATGCGAATCGGCGCGGGATGCCGGCGACTTGCTTGGCACGTGAGCTCAACTCCCGCCGTCGGCACGGCTGTTCGCAGAGTCGGTGTGGGGGCGGGATGGACTTCGGCACGCAGGACGCCCGGCACGTGCAGGCTCCGGCCGACCTCGCGTGGCTGCGCGGGGTGGACGCCTACACGATGGGCGGCTACGGCCACGCCGAGGAGGAGTTCCGTACGGCGGTGCGGCTCGACCCCGGGATGGCGGACGCGTGGCTCGGGCTGCACGCGCTGCGCTCGGACACCACCACCGCCCTGCTGCGCATGTACCACCACCGCGACCGGTTCGGCGAGCAGCGCTCCCGGCACGGCCGCACCCTCAACTCCTGGTACTGGCTGGGCTGGTGGGTACAGCCGGTGCTGGAGGCCGAGCGGGACCTGCTGCTGGCGCACGCCTCGCACTGGCTGGACGGCCGGCACGTCGCCGAACTGGACCGGGCGCTGGCCGAGCTGCCACCGGTCGAGACCGACCCGCAGGTGCGGTTCCTGCACGCCTGCCGGGCGTACCTGGCCAAGGACTGGGAGCGGCTGGTCCGGCACACCGAGCCGCTGCTCCACGACGCGTTGCTGGGCATAGAGGCCGGACTGTTCGCCGGTATGGCGCGGGTGCGGCTGGAGATGTACGGGCAGGCGGAGCCGCTGCTGGCGGCGGCGCTGATGCGCTGCCGCAGCGAGCAGCCGCAGCGCAAGGAGCTGCGCTACTGGCTGGCCAGGGCCCGCGAGGGCACAGGACGCACAGCGGCCGCGCTGCCGCTGTACCGGGCCGTGCACCAGGTGGACGCGGCCTTCATGGACACCGCGGCACGGCTGACGACGATCACCGAGACGGACGGTTTCGGTGACGTGGCGGGCATCGCCGCGGCGGTCCTGCCGACCGTGGACGACGCGGCCGGGCCGGGGGCGGTGCCGCCGCCGCGTCCGGAGGACTCCCCCTTCCTCTCCGAGGACGGCCCTTCCGTGCCGGCCGCCCCCTCGGTGCCGACGCAGCGGGCGCCGGAGCAGGAGCCGTTGCCGCCCGGCCCGACCGACCCTGCCCTGCTGGAGCGGGCGCTGGCGGAGCTGGAACGCATGGTCGGGCTGGAGCCGGTCAAGCGGCAGGTGCGGGCGCTCTCGGCCCAGTTGCGGATGGCGCGGCTGCGGGCCGAGCAGGGGCTTCCGGTGCAGCCGCCCAAGCGGCACTTCGTCTTCTCGGGGCCCTCGGGCACGGGCAAGACGACCGT
>DASSBO010000395.1:0-4219 GCA_035698655.1 Streptomyces sp. | reverse complement strand
CGGCGCGTCGCGCCGCCGCGCGGCCGCTCGTTCGGGTCGGCCGCGGCGTCAGCCGTGTTCTCGTGCTCCGTCACGCCTTGGGTATCCATCCGTCCGGGGCTGCGCGTCGAGCGCGCTCAGCGCGTGGTGCTCGTCGGGCCTCGGCGCCTCAGGGGCGCCGTCGGCAGTGCAGGAAGAGCTGGATCTCGGGGGGAACGTCCGTACTCGCGGGAGCATAGGCAAACTCCGTCTCGTCGGCGATGTCGAAGCCCGCGTCCGTCACCACCGTGCGCAGGTCCTCCCGCAGGTAGCCGGAGACGCGGATGGTGTTCCCGAGGAAGGGAATCGAGAAGTCGTCGACGTCCGCCTCGACCATGCCGAGGGCCAGCGGCGCGTCCGGGCGCAGCAGGCCGTGCAGCAGGCGCAGCGCGTGCGGGATCTCCTCACGCGGGAGCATCAGCAGCGAGAAGAACGCCACGGCGCCGTCGAAGACGCCCAGGTCCGCGTCCGCCAGATCGGCGATGTCCATGCGGTGGAAGTCGGCGCCCGGGACGTTGTCCCGGCTGAGCTTGATCATGCCGGCGGACAGGTCGGTGCCGACGACCTGCAGGCCGGCGTCGATCAGCTGCCGGGCCGTCGGCAGGCCGGTTCCGCAGCCGAGGTCCAGCACGCGGGCGGCCGCCGGCAACTGCCCGGCGACCCAGGCCCCGGCCGCCAGCTGGCCCTCCTTGTGCGGGAAGGCCTCGTCGTAACGGTCCCCGATCGCGTCGAACGCCTCGGCCTGTCCGGAACGATCGATCTCCGATCGGTCGTAGCCTTCGTACGCTCTGGTCACGTCATCTTCGCTCACGACTGGTCTCCTCTCTGACCCGTCCGGCAAGTCCCCGTGGGACGGGGGGAGTTGTGCAGCCGTACGCTTCGGAGATCGATCCTACGTTTCCGCCCCGGGGGCGCAGCAAGAGGTGCAGTGGGGCCGCCCCGGGCACATGGCTACCAGGATGCCTCATGAGCTGCGGTTTCCTCCGGTGTCCGGCTCCGGCGGGCAGCCGCCGTCCGGTCGCCGGTCCCAGTCTGCGGGCAGCGCGGGAACCGTCCAGGCCGGGTCCGGGCGCCAGTCCTCCCAGCCGTCGGCGTACGGCGAGCCCCAGGCGCGCACCTCGGCCAGCGCCCGCCGGCCCGCCGCATGCACCTGACCGGCCTGCGCCTCGTCCAGCAGCCCGGCCTGCCGGGCCGCCGCGAACTCGTCCTCGTCCAGCCACTGCCACCGGCGGTCCGGGTAGACCGCGATGTCCAGGAAGTGGTCCTCCGAGTCCACGCCGCCGGACCAGCGGAGACGCGGCTCCTCGAGGTTGACGTACCAGTTGCGGAACCGCCACTGCCGGTCCCAGAACAGCCACACCGACCACGGGTCGCCCGGCCGCGCCAGCTTCAGCACGCCGGAGCCCGCCCAGCGGACGCGGGCGACCGTGCGGGGTTTGGTGTAGCGGGTGGCCAGCGGCTCCCGGTACACCGGCGTGCCGTCCGTCAGCTGCGGCTTCACGCACACCGTGCCCGGCGCGACCCACACGGCCAGCAGCGACGGGTCGTCGCGGACGACGGTCACCGGCCGGCAGATGTGCGGGTGCCCGGCGCCGTTCGCCCGGTACCGCCACAGGATGTGGCTGCCGGGCGCCCAGCGCCCGCCCGTCGGATCCTCGCCCGCTTCCCTCGCCCGCTGTCCGGCATCCGCTGTCATGACCGAATTTTAGGTCCTGCCCGGGCGATCATCGAGGAAGAGCCGGCGGCGTCGGATGCCTGGGGCCTCCCCCGGCCCGCAAGGGCCGAGGGGACGCATCGCAAGGCGGAGGATCGCAGCTCGTACTTGTCGTACTTGCGCGATGCGACAACGCAGGGGGCACCTCCCGCCGAAGGCAGGGGGAGAGGTGCCGTAGCCGGCGTCGCCGGCCCGAGAGGATCGCCCGGGCAGGGCCTACGGCGCTTCCGGGCGGGCTGTGATCAAAAGCCTTTACGGGTGGGTCATGCGGAGCACGTCCAGTGCCTCGTCCAGTTGCTCCTCGGTCAGCTCGCCGCGCTCCAGATAGCCGGCGGCCACGACCGCCTCGCGGATCGTGGTGCCCTCCTTCATCGCCTGCTTCGCCACCGCGGCGGCGTTCTCGTACCCGATGTGGCGGTTGAGCGGCGTCACCACGGACGGCGACGACTCGGCGTACGCGCGGGCCCGCTCCACGTTCGCCGTGACGCCGTCGACCGTCCGGTCGGCCAGCAGCCGCGACGCGTTCGTCAGCAGCCGGACCGACTCCAGCAGGTTCTTCGCGATGACGGGCATCATCACGTTCAGCTCGAAGTTCCCGGCGGCACCCGCCGTCGCGATCGTCGCGTCGTTGCCCGTGACCTGCGCGGCGACCATCAGCACGGCCTCCGGGATCACCGGGTTGACCTTGCCCGGCATGATCGACGAGCCCGGCTGCAGGTCCGGCAGCGCGATCTCCGCCAGGCCCGTGCGCGGGCCCGAGGACATCCAGCGCAGGTCGTTGCAGATCTTGGTGAGGCTCACCGCGACCGTGCGCAGCTGCCCGGAGGTCTCCACCAGGGCGTCCCGCGCCCCCTGCGCCTCGAAGTGGTCGCGGGCCTCGGTCAGCGGCAGCCCCGTCTCGGCCGCCAGCCGCTCGATGACGGCCGGGGCGAAGCCGGGCGGCGTGTTGATGCCGGTGCCCACGGCGGTGCCGCCCAGCGGCAGCTCGGCCAGCCGGGGCAGCGACGCGTGCAGCCGCTCCACGCCGCGCCGCAGCTGGGCGCCGTAACCGCCGAACTCCTGGCCCAGCGTGACGGGCGTGGCGTCCATCAGGTGCGTCCGGCCGGACTTCACCACGTCCGCGAACTCCTCGGCCTTCCGTTCGAACGCCGAAGCGAGGTGCTCCAGGGCGGGCACCAGGTCCTCCGTGACCGCGGCCGCCGCGGCGATGTGGATCGAGGAGGGGAAGACATCGTTGGACGACTGGCTCGCGTTGACGTGGTCGTTCGGGTGCACCGGGGAGCCCAGCCGCTCGCTCGCCAGCGTCGCCACGACCTCGTTCATGTTCATGTTCGAGGACGTGCCGGACCCGGTCTGGAACACGTCGATGGGGAAGTGGTCGTCCCAGCCGCCGTCTGCCACCTCGGACGCGGCGTCCCGCACCGCACCCGCCAGCTCCGGGTCCAGCACCTTCAACTCGGCGTTCACGGCGGCGGCCGCCGCCTTGATGCGGGCCAGGGCCTGGATGTGTGCCCGTTCCAGCCGCTGCCCGCTGACGGGGAAGTTCTCCACCGCCCGCTGCGTCTGCGCCCGCCACTTGGCGTGCGCGGGCACCCGCACCTCGCCCATCGAGTCGTGTTCGGTCCGGAATCCGTCCTGTTCGGCGTCGTCGCTCATGTCACCGAACATAACGCCGCCGGGGACCTCGTCCCCGACGGCGCGGCGTCGTCAGTCCGCGCTGCGGCGGACCGGGATGGAGGTGACGAACGGCTGGGACGGGCCCGGATCGGTGAAGAAGTCGTTGCCCTTGTCGTCCACCACGATGAACGCCGGGAAGTCCTCCACCTCGATCTTCCAGACCGCCTCCATGCCCAGCTCCTCGTACTCCAGGACCTCGACCTTCTTGATGCAGTCCTGCGCGAGGCGCGCGGCCGGGCCGCCGATGGAGCCCAGGTAGAAGCCGCCGTGCTCGCGGCACGCGTCGGTGACCTGCCCGCTGCGGTTGCCCTTGGCCAGCATCACCATCGAGCCGCCCGCCGCCTGGAACTGCGCCACGTAGGCGTCCATCCGGCCGGCCGTCGTCGGGCCGAAGGAGCCCGAGGCGTAGCCGTCCGGCGTCTTGGCCGGGCCGGCGTAGTACACCGCGTGGTCCTTGAGGTACTGCGGCATCTCCTCGCCGGCGTCCAGCCGCTCCTTGATCTTCGCGTGCGCGATGTCGCGCGCGACGACCAGCGGGCCGGTCAGCGCCAGCCGGGTCTTGACGGGGTGCTTCGACTGCTCGGCGCGGATCTCGGACATCGGACGGGTCAGGTCGATCCGCACGGCCTCGTCGCCGGCCGCCTCGGCGCGCGCCTCGTCGGCCAGGTCCTCGTCCGTGGTCTCGGGCAGGAAACGCGCCGGGTCCGTCTCCAGCTGCTCCAGGAACACGCCCTCCGGGGTGATCTTGGCCAGCGCCTGCCGGTCCGCCGAGCAGGACACCGCGATCGCGACCGGGCAGGACGCGCCGTG
>DASSBO010000394.1:0-4606 GCA_035698655.1 Streptomyces sp. | reverse complement strand
GGAAGTCGCGGCCCGGGTCCTCGCCGTTGATACGGAACTCGAAAGAGTGACCTCGGCGCGGCGGGTCGTCGTAACCCAGCTCCTCGCCGTCGGCGATGCGGAACATCTCGCGGACCAGGTCGATGCCGGTGACCTCCTCGGTGACCGGGTGCTCCACCTGCAGGCGCGTGTTGACCTCCAGGAAGGAGATCGTGCCGTCCTGGCCGACGAGGACCTCGCAGGTGCCGGCGCCCTCGTAGCCGGCCTCGGCCAGGATGGCCTTCGACGCCCGGTACAGCTCGGCCTCCTGCTCCTCGGTCAGGAACGGGGCCGGCGCCTCCTCCACCAGCTTCTGGTGACGGCGCTGCAGCGAGCAGTCACGGGTGGAGACCACCACGACGTTGCCGTGCTTGTCGGCCAGGCACTGCGTCTCCACGTGCCGCGGCCGGTCCAGGTAGCGCTCCACGAAGCACTCGCCGCGGCCGAAGCCGGCCACCGCCTCGCGCACCGCGGAGTCGTACAGCTCCGGGACCTCCTCGAGCGTGCGGGCGACCTTCAGCCCGCGCCCGCCGCCGCCGAAGGCGGCCTTGATGGCGATGGGCAGCCCGTGCTCCTCGGCGAACGCGACGACCTCCTCCGCGCCGCTCACCGGGTCCTTGGTCCCGGCCACCAGCGGCGCGCCGGCCCGCTGCGCGATGTGCCGCGCGGAGACCTTGTCGCCCAGGTCGCGGATCGCGTGCGGCGGCGGGCCGATCCACGTGAGGCCGGCGTCCAGCACGGCCTGGGCGAACTCGGCGTTCTCCGAGAGAAAGCCGTACCCGGGGTGGACGGCGTCGGCGCCGGAATCGGCGGCGGCCTTCAGTACCTTGGCGATGTCCAGGTAGCTCGCTGCCGGAGTGTCACCGCCCAACGCGAACGCCTCGTCAGCCACCCGGACGTGTACCGCGTCCCGGTCAGGCTCGGCATAGACGGCGACGCTTGCGATCCCCGCGTCCCGGCAGGCTCGGGCAACCCGGACAGCGATCTCGCCGCGGTTGGCGATGAGCACCTTGCGCACGATGACTCCCTCCTTGAAACAAGGTGAGTTTAGGTATGGGCGACACCTCCCGCCGAGCCGCCCACGGCCGTGAGCTTGCCCACACGGTGTGTGAGGCGAGGGCCGCGAAACCCCCGTCGTCCCTTGTCAGCTCCACGTTACGCCGCCTTTCGGCCGCCGCCCGCCGAACGCCGGTGTGGGCAAGGTCTCTGTGCCGGACGGAGCACCGGAACGCCCTGATTTTGTGGAACCCCTACCAACGCGGAGCCGAAACTTTGCCTGGCGGGTCATCCGCCCGTGCCGCGACTCTTGCCCGGCCTCATACCCGTGAGTAGCGTGCGCCGTGCATGACATGTGTGCTCCGGGTGACGACAAGAAGTAGGTGGACGGCGTGGCGGCTCGCAGGCCGGTGGCGGCGGTGGCGGCGGTCATTCTGGTGATCGAGGCGTTCGGGATCGTCGCGGCCCAACTCTTCCTCAGCATGGTCGTGGACGACCAGAACATGTCTCTCGCGGGACTCGATCCGCAGCTCATGTCGCTGGGCTCGGTGATCGGCGGCATCCTCTTCGGCCTCTACCTGCTGCTGTGCGCCTTCGCCCTGCTGCGCACCGCGATACGCGACCGCGGACCGGGCACGTTCCTGCGCGTCGTGCTCATCATCGCCGCCGTCGTGCACGGTGTGCTGGGCGCCGCCACGGTCGGCCTGGTCGGCTGGAGCGCCTTCGTCTTCATGATGGTCATGCTGGCCCTGATCGTCTTCCCGCTGATCGCCTACGGCGGCGAGAACCGCGAGCCGGCGGCGGGGCACGGCCGCCCCGAGCCCGCCTGACGGACGGACCCCCCGGACGTCACGCCCACAAGTCGGTGACGGACAGGCCGAGTTCGCCCAGCAGCCGGCGCAGCAGCGGCAGCGACAGCCCGATGACGTTGCCGTGGTCGCCCTCGATGCCCTCGATGAACGGTGCCGAGCGGCCGTCCAGGGTGAACGCGCCCGCGACGTGCAGCGGTTCGCCCGAGGCGACGTAGGCGGCGATCTCCGCGTCGGTCGGCTCACCGAAGCGCACCACGGTGCCCGCGGTCGCGGACCGGCGCGCTCCCGAGACCGTGTCGATGAGGCAGTGTCCCGTCTGCAGCACCCCGGAGCGGCCGCGCATCGACTTCCAGCGCGCCGTGGCGTCCTCGGCGTCCACCGGCTTGCCCAGCGCGCGCCCGTCCAGCTCCAGGACCGAGTCGCAGCCCGCGACGAGCGCACCCGCGGCCTCCGGCCGTGCGGCCACCGTCTCGGCCTTCGCCTCTGCCAGCACCCGCGCCAGCTCGGCCGGCGTCGGCGCGCTGATCGCCTCCTCGTCCACCCCGCTGACGATCACCTCGGGCGCCATGCCGGCCTGGCGCAGCAGCCCCAGCCGGGCGGGCGACCGGGAGGCGAGCACGAGGCGCCGCGCGGCGCCCGTTGACGGGGAGGCGGGGGAGGGCGTCGTCATGCCCGTCAGGGTAGCCCGCGCAGGACCGCCAGCAGCAGTGCGGCCAGCACGACGACGGCCAGCAGCCGCCCCAGGCGGCGCAGCATCTCCTGGGCGGCGCGCAGCTCCTCGTGGGGCTCGTCGTCGGGGTCGGACCACAGCACGACTCCGATCTTGCGACGGACGACGACCGCGGCGCCTGAGTACGCGTACTCAGACGCCGCGGTCGTCGTCCCGGGGCCGGTTCAGCCGGGCCAGAACGTGGCGCGCCAGGCGCCCGGCCCGGCGTGCGGCACCCGCTGCGGCACCGTGCGGGCCGGGTCCGACCACGCGGCGGGACCGCGCCGGGCCGGCTCGGTGGTGCCGCCGGCCACGGCGGCACGGGCCTGGACGACGGTCAGCGCCGCGGCCAGCTCCTCCGGCGTCGGGTTGCCCCGCACCACCCGGATCGAGGGGGAAGTCGGTGAACTCTGCGTCATCTCGGCGCCTCCTGTCACAGGGGGATGTTGCCGTGCTTCTTGGGCGGCAGCTGCTCCCGCTTGGTGCGCAGCGTGCGCAGGCCCCGGGTGATGTGCCGCCGGGTCTCGGACGGCATGATGACGGCGTCCACGTACCCGCGTTCGGCCGCCACGTACGGGTTGAGCAGCGTGTCCTCGTACTCGGCGGTCAGCTGCGCCCGGGTCTCCTCGCGCTCGTCCTCCGACTCGATCCCCGCCAGCCGCCGCCGGTGCAGGATGTTGACCGCGCCCTGCGCGCCCATCACCGCGATCTGCGCCGTCGGCCAGGCGAAGTTGAGGTCCGCGCCCAGGTGCTTGGAGCCCATGACGTCGTACGCGCCGCCGAACGCCTTGCGGGTGATCACCGTGATGAGCGGCACGGTGGCCTCCGCGTACGCGTAGATCAGCTTCGCGCCGCGCCGGATGATGCCGTCGTACTCCTGGTCGGTGCCGGGCAGGAAGCCGGGCACGTCGACGAAGGTCAGCACCGGGACGTTGTACGTGTCGCAGGTGCGCACGAACCGGGCGGCCTTCTCGCTCGCGTCGATGTCCAGGCAGCCGGCGAACTGCATCGGCTGGTTGGCCACCACGCCCACGGACTGCCCCTCGACCCGGCCGAACCCGGTGACGACGTTCGGCGCGAACAGCGACTGTGTCTCCAGGAACTCGCCGTCGTCCAGCACGTGTTCGATGACGCTGTGCATGTCGTAGGGCTGGTTCGCGGAGTCCGGCACGATCGTGTCCAGCTCGCGGTCCGTCTCCGACGTCTCCAGGTCCGCCTCCTCCGGGTAGGCCGGGGGCTCGGACAGGTTGTTCGACGGCAGGTAGGACAGCAGCGCCTTGACGTACTCGACGGCGTCCTTCTCGTCGCCCGCCATGTGGTGTGCGACGCCGGAGGTGGAGTTGTGGGTGCGGGCGCCGCCCAGCGCCTCGAAGCCCACGTCCTCACCGGTGACGGTCTTGATCACGTCGGGCCCGGTGATGAACATGTGCGAGGTCTTGTCGACCATCACCGTGAAGTCGGTGATCGCCGGCGAGTACACCGCGCCGCCCGCGCACGGGCCCATGATCAGGCTGATCTGCGGGATCACGCCGGAGGCGTGCACGTTGCGCCGGAAGATCTCCGCGAACAGGCCGAGCGCCGTGACGCCCTCCTGGATGCGGGCGCCGCCGCCGTCGTTGATGCCGATGACCGGGCAGCCGGTCTTCATGGCGAAGTCCATGACCTTGACGATCTTCTCGCCGTAGACCTCGCCGAGCGAGCCGCCGAAGATCGTGAAGTCCTGCGAGTACACGCACACCGGGCGGCCGTCCACGGTGCCGTAACCGGTCACCACGCCGTCGCCGTAGGGGCGGTTCGTCTCGATGCCGAACGCGGTCGAGCGGTGCCGGGCGAACTCGTCGAGCTCCACGAAGGAACCCTCGTCGAGCAGCAGCCCGACGCGCTCGCGCGCCGTCAGCTTGCCCTTCGCGTGCTGCTTCTCCACCGCGCGCGCCGACCCGGCGTGGGTCGCCTCCTGCACGCGACGCTCGAAATCGGCCAGCTTCCCGGCGGTGGTGTGGATGTCGATGTCGTCGGGCACGTGGTCCCCGGCGTTCTCGAGTTCAGCCGCGCTCACACGTTCTCCTCGATC
>DASSBO010000393.1:0-6858 GCA_035698655.1 Streptomyces sp. | reverse complement strand
GTGATTCTGGAGTCCTGGGCGATGTCCACACTCGTGATGGGCCGGCCCGCGGTGGCAGCCGCCCCCATGAACGACCCGTCACGCGGCACGACCAGGCCGCGGTGCGACTCCGCGCCGAGGCCCGAGGCGCGCTCGACGCGCAGCGCCTTCCCGTCGTCGACGGGCACCGCCAACGCGCCCAGGTCGGCGGCCAGGATGCGGCGCGCGTGTTCCAGGACCAGTTCGAGCACCGCCGACTCCGCCGCGCCGGACAGCAGACTCGCGGTGATCTCCGCGTTCGCCTCCAGCCAGCGCGGGCGGTTGCGTGCCTGCTCGTAGAGCTGGGCGTTCTCCACCGTCACGCCGGCCGAGGCCGCCAGCGCCGCCAGCACCGCCTCGTCCTGCGCCTGGAATCCACCGCCTCCGCGCCGCTGCGTCAGACACAGCCTGCCGAACAGGTCCCCGCGCACCCGTACCGGCGCCTGGATGCACGCACCCGCGGGCGCCCCGGCAGGCGGTGCGGAGCTCTCCAGCAGCCGGCGCAGCAGTGTGCGGCCGTCCTGTGGCCCAGCGTCCGCCGTGCGCAGTTCGTCCTCGCCGGTGCCCACCAGGACGGACCACGCGGTGGCACGGTCTGTGCTCGTGGAGGCCTGCCCGCTGCGTACCGCGAAGGCGCCGTAGCGGGCGTCGAGCAGTTCCACCGCGGTCTCGGCGACGTGCCGCAGCACCGGGACCAGGCCTGCCGCCGCGTCCACCGCGGTCGCGGAACCGAGCAGGCCCAGCACCCGGGCGGTTTCCGACCGCGGCCCGGCGGCCGACTCGCGCGCGATGTGCACCGGCACCTCCTCGGGACCCCGCGGCCCCCGCGGTCCGGCACCGGCCGTGCGAGCACACGCCGCACAGCCGGTACACCCGGGCACCGCTCACTCGCGGGGCTTGCGGTCCTCCTCCGGGAGCTCCACGTCGATGCGCTCCTTGCGCACCTGGCCCCGCACGTGCTCCTCGTCGGTGCGCTCGACCGTGTCGAGCCGGATGCGCTCCACCGGCACCGTCTCGGTGCGGATCACCGGGCGGTCCTCATGGAGTGTCACCTCGTACTCCGACTCGGTGAACGCAGGACCGGAGGTGGCCTCGTCACGGTTCGCGTCCGTGATCGGCTCACGCTCGACGCGGACCTCCTCGTGCCGGAGGGGGACGACCTGGTCGGTCTCCTCGGTCACCACGTACTTGCGCAGCCGTGCGCGACCGCTCTCCCGGCGTTCGGTGCTGATGTGCATCTGCTCCTCGGAGCGGGTCATCGCGTCGTCGCGCTGCCGTTCGGCGTGCCGGCGGTGCCGGCCGGTGCCCTCCCGGTCCCGCATGTCGCCGCGCGCCGTGGGTGCCTCGTCCTGCTGCGGGCCGGTCTCCGCCATCGGCCGGCGGGATGCCGCCGTGCCCGCGGCCGCACCCGCGGCAGCCGTGCCGCCGGCGGCCGTGCCCGCAGCCGTCCCCGTGCCGGTGCCGCTCTCGCGCCCGGTCCGCCGGGAGGCGTCCCAGTCGATGCCGTAGTGCTCGTACAGGCGGTGCTCCTCCTGCTCCGAGAGGTGGCCGCCCGCGTCGACGTCGGCGTGCGGCGCGTTCTTGACCAGCTCCTTGGCGAAGGGGACCTCGAGGTGGTCGCCGACCAGGGCACCGTCGTGAATGGGCACGAAGGACTCGTGGCTGCCGAACATGCCGGTCTTCACACTCACCCACTCGGGCTGACCGGTGCTGTCGTCGAGGAACACGTGCCTCGCGTCACCGATCTTGGCGCCCTTGGCGTCGTGGACCGGGTGATCGAGCACTGTGGGGATCTGCTCTCGCGTAATCACTTCTCCTCCTCGCCCTCGCTGATGCGCGGACCTTTCACCCGTTCAGGTGTCCCCGCCGACATCCCTAAAACCGGCATAAGAGGTGAAACTGCGCTACCTGGGTACGTGCTCTCCGTAGTACCCATGACCAGGCGGAAGGACGTCCATGCCCGCATCCGAGTCCGGACCCGCAGGTGAGCACGAGAAGCGCTCCGGGCGGCGGCCGGAGGGGCCGCCGCACGCGCCCGTCGGCGGTCTCGGCCAGACGCTCAAGCGCACGGCGGCCGAGTTCAAAGAGGACGAACTCACCGACTCCGCTGCGACGCTGACCTACTACGGAGTGCTGTCGATCTTCCCGGCGCTGATCGCCCTGGTCTCGATCGTCTCGCTGGTCGCGGACCCGAAGACCATCGTCGACAAGGCGACCGATCTGGTCAGCAAGATCGGCCCGTCCTCGGCGGTGCAGACCTTCAAGGGGCCGATCGACTCGCTGGCCTCCAGCAGCGGCGCCGGGCTGGCGCTGGTGCTGGGCATCCTGGCCGCACTGTGGACGGCGTCCGGGTATGTCGGGGCCTTCATGCGGGCGTCGAACCGGGTCTACGAGGTCGAGGAGGGCCGGTCGGCCCTGGTGCTGAGGCCCTTCCAGATGCTGGTCACCCTGATCCTGATCCTGCTGCAGGCGGCGACGCTGCTGATCCTGGTGGTCTCCGGGCCGGTCGCGCGCAACGTCGGCTCCGCGATCGGCGTGGGGGACACCGCGGTGACGGCATGGAACATCGCCAAGTGGCCGGTGCTCCTGATCATCGTGATCATCACCTTCTGCGTGCTCTACTACGCCTCGCCCAACGCCCGGCTGCCCAAGGTCACCTCGGTGCTGCCCGGTGCCGTCATCGCGCTGGTGGTCTGGCTGGTGGCCTCCCTGGCGTTCGCCTTCTACGTCGCCAACTTCGGCTCCTACAACAAGACCTACGGCGCGCTCGCCGGCGTCATCGTCTTCCTGGTCTGGTTGTGGATCACGAACCTGGCGATTCTCTTCGGCGCCGAGTTCAACGCCGAGCGTGAGCGTTCCAGGCAGCTCGAGGCCGGCCGGACCGGCGCCGAGCGCGAGTTGCAGATGGAGGAGCGCTCCGCCCCCAAGCGCAGCAAGCGGTCCCGGACGGCCTGACAGAATCTTTATGTCGATTTGTCGCTTGCACGGTTATATACCGCCATCAGAGGTAATCGGGAGTCGTCCGGATGAGTGAGACGCAGAGCGCTCATCCTGCAACTCTCGAAGGAGATCAACCATGGCGACGGAGCCGCTTTCCGGCATCGAGCAACACCCTGATCTGGTGGCGATGCGGGCGCGGTACGAGAGGGCCTCGTCCACGCCGGTCGCGCAGATCGTGGAGGGCCTGACATTCCTCACCGGCCTCTACATGGCCATCTCGCCGTGGGTCGTCGGATTCAACACGGCGTCCACACCGCTGACGGTGAGCAACCTGATCGTGGGCCTGGCGCTCGCGGTGCTCGCCCTGGGCTTCGGCTCGGCCTACGAGCGCATGCACCACCTGGCCTGGACCGCACCTCTGCTGGGCATCTGGGTGCTCATCTCCCAGTGGGTGATCAACGGGGCCCCGGACACGACATCGATCATCGCGAACAACGTGGCCGTGGGGGCGGTGGGCGCCTGCTGCGGCCTGGCCGTCATGGCTCTGGCCATGTCCGGCAAGCGGGGATCGAGGGCCTCGCGTAGGCGAAGGGACTGACGTCACCGCCGGGTGACCGGCAGGACGAGAGCGCGGACCGGGCTCCGGTCCGCGCTCTCGTGCGTCACCAGCGCGGCCGCGGCCGCATGCGGCGGCGGTGTGCCAGGACGGCGACGTCCGTCAGGGCTGCCGCCGCCAGCGCCGCGCACACCCCGGACAACACCGCCAGCACCGCTCCGCTCGGGGTGCTGCCCGGCGTCGAGAGCACCGACCACAGGGCCAGTAGCGCCGCGCCGGCCAGGAACACCGGCGCATAGCAGGCCGACAGCAGCAGGCGCAGCCCCAGCGCGCTGCGCGCGTTCACCGGCTCCGTCGCGCGCCGGTCGACTCGAGGGTGCCTCATCCGCCTCACCTCCTCCCGCCCCGTGTACCCGATCGCTGCGGACCCCTGCCGTTTGGACGGCGTATACGTGGAAACCGCAGCCTATGACCGATGTGGCGCGCTGATTGGGGACGAAGAGCGTATGGCTGATCAGGATGGTGTTCCCGAGGACGCCGCCTGCGTGGTCGACAACGCCCACCACATCGTGGCGGACGTCCACGTCGGCATGGGACCGGAGGGCATCGCGGTCGACGCGGATACCCGCCGCGCCTTCGTGTGCTGCTCACGCAGCAACGGGGTGACGGCCGTCGACCTCGAACGCGGGGCGGAGCTGTGGCACAGCGGCGTCGGGCGCGAGCCCATCCCCGTGATCTTCGATCCGCCCAGCCGACGCCTGTTCACCGCCGACGCACGGTCCGACACCGTCACCGTGCTCGACGCCGACACCGGCGAGCGCATCGCCCAGGTGCCGGTCGGCGACTACCCGGCCGGTCTGGGCCACCACCCGGGGCGGCGGCACGTCTACTGCGGCGACACCGCCGGCAGCACCATCACCGTCATCGACGCCGACACGCTGCGCGTCCTGGACACGCTGCCCGCCGAACTCGGCGCCGGCAGCATCGCGGTCGACGTCCGGCGGGACCGCGCCTACTGCGCGAACTTCATGGCGGCGTCCGTGACGGTCTTCGACACCCGCACGCTGCGCACCGTGGACCGGCTGCCGGTCTCGGAGGGCCCCTGCAAGGTGGCCGTGAACCCCGTCGACGACGAGCTGTACGTCGCCGGTTCGCTGCACGGCACCGTCCAGCGGGTCTCGCTGGACACCGGCGCCGTCCTGGGCGAGCTGCCCGTGGAGCGCGCCCCGGTGGGCCTGTGCCCGTCCTCCGACGGGCGGCTGCTGTACGTCTGCAACCGCGGGGCCGGCACCATCAGCGTCTTCGAGACCCGCACCGGCAGGGAACGGCACCGCATCGACGTCGGGCGGGGCCCGGGGGACTGCGTCATCGACCAGGCCACCGGCCGGCTGCTGGTCTCCAACGCCGGCAGCGGCACCCTGATGACCGTCGACCGCCCCTGGCTGCCCGGCGCGCCGTCGCCGGCCGCGCACCCGGCGGTGGGCCGGCGGCTGCCCGGCTTCGCCCTGCCCGACCTGCACACCGGTACGGTCCGCACCTCACGCGAGTGGGCCGAGAAGAAGTACGTCATCAACTTCTTCGCCAGTTGGTGAGGCCCCTGCAACGCGGAGGCGCCCGTGCTCGAAGAGGTGCGCCGCCGTACCGCCCGGTCCGGGCTGGACATCGTGATGATCAACGTGTGGGAGAGCGTCGACCCGCGCACCGAAGCGCGCAACTTCACCGAGGTGTGGGGCGTCGAGGGCACCGTGCTGCTCGACGAGACGGGGCGGTACGCCGCCGACCTGGGCATCCGCGGCGTGCCCACCAACGTGCTCGTCGGCGCGGACGGAGTGGTGCGCGCCGTCGGCGTCACCGCGCCCGACGAACTGAACGCCGCCGTCGACGCGCTGCTCGACGGCGACTGAACACCCGATGGCGGCAGACCCGTTGACAGTTCTTAACGCGTGAGTAAGTTTACTGCGAAGTAAGCCTTCCGGATGCGGGCGGCCGCCACGGCCGCCCGCCTCGCGCCGTGGGACGGGAGCCGACGATGGGCGCTCGCAGGGATCTCAAACGCGCACGACGCCGCAGCGACCTGTCCCAGCGGGTCCGGGTCGACCTGGTACGGGAGCAGGACGTCGTCCGGGAAGCCCGCACCAGCGCCCTGGTGCCACCCGCCACCGAAGGCAGCGTCGCCGACATACCGTTCACCAACGCCGCCGAGGCGCCCGAAGCGGTCGTGCTGCGCCGCAAGGAAGACGGCCGGTGGCGCCCCGTCACCTCCGCCGGCTTCGCCCGCGAGGTGACGGCCGTGGCCGCGGGCCTGATCGCCGTCGGCCTCCCCGCCGGCGGCCGGGTCGCGCTGATGTCCCGCACCCGCTACGAGTGGGAGGTCCTGGACTTCGCCGTCTGGGCGGCCGGCGGCCAGACCGTCCCCGTCTACGCCACCTCCTCCGCCGACCAGATCGAGTGGATCCTGCGCGACGCGGACGTGCGCTTCCTGGTGACCGAGACCGACGAACACACCCGCACCGCCCGGGCCGCCGCACAGCGGCTGCCGCATCCCGTGCAGAGCTGGCAGATCGACGACGGCGCCGTCGCGGAACTCACCCGGCTCGGCGAGGGCACCGAGGAGGCGGCCGTCCACGCACGCCGCGGCGCACTCGGCCCGCAGACCGTCGCCACCGTCTGCTACACCTCCGGAACCACCGGCCGGCCCAAGGGCTGCGTCCTCACCCACGGCAACCTGCTCGCCGAGGCAGCCAACACCGTGGAACTCCTGCACCCCGTCTTCGAAGCCGCAACCGGACAGACCGCCTCCACGCTGCTCTTCCTCCCGCTCGCCCACATCCTCGGCCGCACCCTGCAGATCGCCTGCCTCCGGGCACGCATCGAGCTGGGCCACTGCCCGAGCATCAAGCCCGACGAACTGCGGCCCGAACTGAAGAGCTTCCGGCCCACCTTCCTCGTCGGTGTGCCCTACCTCTTCGAGAAGATCCACGACACCGGCCGTGCCACCGCCGAGAAGATCGGCCGCGGCGCCTCCTTCGACCGCGCCGACAACATCGCCGTCCGCTACGGCGAGGCGTCGCTGCGGCGCCTGCTGGGCACCGGCCCCGGGCCCGGCCTCCCGCTCGGCCTGGCCGCCGCGCTGTACGACCTGCTCGTCTACCGGCGTGTCCGCAAGGAACTCGGCGGCCGGATGCGCTACGCCATCAGCGGCGGCTCCCCGCTCGACAGGCGCCTGAGCCTGTTCTTCTGGGCCTGCGGCATCGTCGTCTACGAGGGCTACGGCCTCACCGAGACCACCGCCGCGGCCTCGGTGAACCACGACGACGCCCTGCGCATCGGCACGGTGGGCCGCC
>DASSBO010000392.1:0-16019 GCA_035698655.1 Streptomyces sp. | reverse complement strand
GACTACTTCGTGGTCCTGGGGCAGCGCGGGCCCACCGCCGTCCTGGTCGCGGCCTGGCTGGGCTGGCGCTCCTGGCGGCAGCGCACGCTGCGGCCGCTGCTGGTGCTGGGCGCCGCGCTGCTGCTGCTCAACGCCTCGGTCGGCGCGGTCAAGATCGGCCTGGGGCGGCTCGGACCGCACTACGCCACGACCGTCGGGTCCTCCGAGCTCTTCTCCGGCGGAAACATATTCCCCTCCGGTCACACCGCGAACGCGGTCGTGACCTGGGGCATCCTCGCCTACCTCGCCACGACGCCGCGCGCGCGACGGGTGCTGTCCGTCGTCGCCTCCGTCTTCGCGCTGGGCGTGGGCGCCACCACCGTCTACCTCGGCACGCACTGGGTCAGCGACGTGCTGCTCGGCTGGGTGGCGGGCCTGCTCATCATGCTCGGCCTGCCCTGGTGCGAACCGACCCTGATGCGCATCGAAGCGCTGGTCTTCGCCTACCGGGAGCGGCTGCGCGCCCACGGCTGGCGGCGCTGGCGCCCGTTCCCGGTGCCCACCGTTCCGGACCCCCTCCAGGCCCCCGCGCCGGCGGGCGCGACGGCGGGCCCGGCAGCGGAGAGCGCGCATCCGGCGGAGACCGGCCCGGCCGCCCACCCGGGCGCGGGCGCACAGGTCACGGCGCGGGCGCACCCCACCGGACGCCCGTCCCACCCGGCACACAACGGGCGGCAGCCGGCCGGCCAGGGCGGCCGCCGGAGCAGGTGAGCGGAGCGGGCGGCGTTCAGCCCTTCCAGCAGCGCACCACGGTGCCGTCCCGGACGGTGAAATTCAGCCGCCCGGAGAGGAACTCCATGGTGATGACGCTGTCGGGCGGCAGCGAGCGCACCGTGCCCCAGCCCTGCTGCCTCGCCTGCCGTTCGGCGGCTTCGACGGGCAGCCCGACGTAGCGCTCGGTGTCGTCCTGCGGAGAGTCCGGGTCAGTGGATTCGGAGGCCATGCCGACCACCGTACGATGTCGATCACTCACCCGGAAGTGCCATCGGCGCCCCCGTCGCGTCACACCTTTGTCACAGTGCTCCGCCATCCGGCCGAAGGAATTCACCCGTCGAAAGAACCTTCTCTTTCGCGGATGCGCGTCGCCGTCCGGCTATTCCGTGAGCATCCGTGAGACGGCGGCGGAGAACCGGCGGCATTCACGAGGTCACGGATGTTCCGGTCCGTTCCGCCCGTAGTGCCAGGTCGTTGGACGAGGTATAGCAGGGGGTCACACTCAGGCCGTCCAGCGCGAGCGGCGGGCAGAGCTCCAGCCGCCGCTTGTCGGGCAGGTCGTCCAGGATGCGGGCCAGCCGGACGGGCTCGGCCGCCGCCGACGGGCGCAGCCACAGGTGCCACAGTCCGGGGCCGTCCAGCGCCTCGCAGGGCAGCTCGCAGCCGAACTCGGCCCCGTCGCCCGCGACGGGACCCACCGCGCTGCGCAGCGGCCCTCCCGAGCGCTGCCGGGGCAGCGTCTCCAGGACGGCGCCGCGGCCGAGCTGCGCGCCGTAGAGCCGCCCCCGCACCGAGACGCCGCGTTCGGTGCGCACCACACGGCTCGCCTCCGCGTGCGGCCAGCGCAGCCAGGCCCGCACGGTGAGGTTGTCGTGCCGGGTCGCGTAGGGGATCCGCACGCCCAGCCAGGTGCGGTGCACACCGGGCACCCGCTCCACCAGCGAATCGAGGTCGCTCGTGCCCGGCCGCAGCCGCCGCGGCGGGCCGCCCGACGAGGCCAGGAACGCGTCCCAGCGGCCCTCGGCCAGCGGCATCGTGCTCGGCAGCGCCGCGCGCAGCCGGCCGCGCCCCGAGGGGAAGAGCGGCAGCCGCACCGAGGCGCCCGGGCCGGGGCCGCCGCGGCGGCGCAGCAGCAGCGCGGCGCCCCAGTCCTCCTCGCCGCCCGGCGCGGCCACGTCGAAGGTCAGACCGCCCGCGCTGTCGGCGGTGCAGTCGGCTCTGGGGCGCCGGAGCGCCGCCCCCGCGGGCCGCCCGGGTCCCCCGGTGCCGGGCCCTCCGTCATGGTGCAGCAAGGTGTGCATCGTCCTGGTTCCACGCGTACGCGCGGCCGCTCCCCCGGGCGGTCGCCTGACACCCTGTGTGACGCCGTCCGGCTGTGCCGGGTTGGGTGGGTTGACCACCTTGTGCCCGAAGAGTTCGGCGATCGTGAGCGCGGAACGGGAACCTCCGGCGGCCGTGTTCCGTCCGCGACTTGTGACGGGACGGGATTCGGGGGCCGCGAACGCGTGACCGCGACTGTGCCTGAGGCGTTGGGCATGGACGAAAGACCCATGCCACGAGCCGAACGGGCCCACGGCCCCGCAAGAAGCCAGGAGTTCCCCGTGCCACCCATGCTCGACGTCAGCGACGCCGTACGTGCCGAGATCGGTGAAGAAGAAGCCGAACGGCTGCTCGCCGGGGAGAACGCCCCGGGCACCTACGACTGCACCTCCTGCCGGACGCCCGGCGACACCGGCACGGAGCGGACCAGCACCGTCCTCTTCGTCGGCGGCGAGACGGCCGTACTCGCCTTCGCGCACGCCGGATGCGTGCCCTCGCAGGTCGTGACGGTCTCCGAGGAGCAGTTGCAGGGCGCCGTGCGCACCATCACCGGCGACGCCGCAGGTGCCTCGGCCCCGGATGTGCCCGAGGCACCCGAGGTGCCGGCCGCTCCGCAGACGTCCACCGTCCCGGCGGACCGCCAGGCGGTGCTGGGCATCACCTGCGGCCAGATCCTCGTCGACGAGACGCTGTACCCGGCGCTCGTCGTGGAGCCGACCGGGCCGATCGCCCGGCCCGGCAACGACGGCCCGGACGACGAGTTCCTCACGCTGCTCACCGAGCACGGGTTCGCGCCGGTGACGGACGTGGCGCGCGTCCCGCAGGCCCTGCAGGGCTGGTCGGTGCTGCTGGCCACCGGCAAGCTGCACGCCATCCTGCAGCCGGCCCAGGGCGGCGGCCGGCCGACGGCCTGGTGGCAGGCGCATCAGCCGCTCGCCGTCACCGACGGCTGGCGCTCCGCCGTGAACAAGACGCAGACGGTCCTGGTCTACTGCGCGCCCGTCGGCACCGTGGGCCAGCAGCCGCGTGAGGACCTGATGCGGGAGGCGCTGGAGAAGGCGGCCGCCTCGGACCTGCTCGTGGCCGCGGCCATGCCGCTGGCCGGGGCCTGAGGCCCCGGGGCACACACCGGCCCCTCGAACAGGTCATCCGCCGCCCGGTACCGCATCCACCGGGCGGCGGTGTCGTTGTTCCGTGCGTGCAGCCATACGACTCTTCCCGCGACCGCAACCCGTACCTGAACCACGGCCGGATCCCCGGCATGCGGCCGGCGAGTCCGCCCGCGGCCGCCCCGTCCGCCACGCCGATCTACGACTCCCTGTACGCCGAGTACCGGCGGCTCTTCCGGGCGCTGCCCGGCGACCGCTCCGGCGAGGAGGACCTCCACTTCGAGGGCTTCGGCTTCCGCTACCCCCGTGCGGGCACGGCAGGCGGCCGGTGGGACGGCTACTGGGAGGCCACCGCGCGGCGGCAGCGCCCCGCGCTGCCGCCGGCACCGCGCGACGCCCGCAACCACGGCGCCTGAGCCGTCACTTCTGCTTGCGGCCGCGCTTCTCCCGGACCCGCACGGACATGTGGATCGGCGTGCCCTCGAAGCCGAACTCCTCACGCAGCCGCCGCTCCACGAACCGGCGGTAGCCGGCCTCGAGGAAGCCGGAGGCGAACAGCACGAAGCGGGGCGGCCGGGTGCCGGCCTGGGTGCCGAAGAGGATCCGCGGCTGCTTACCGCCGCGCACCGGGTGCGGGTGGGAGGCGACGATCTCGCCGAGGAACGCGTTCAGCCGCCCGGTCGGAATCCGGGTCTCCCATCCCTCCAGTGCCGTCTCGACGGCCGGCACCAGTTTGTCCATGTGCCGGCCGGTGCGCGCCGAGATGTTGACCCGCGGCGCCCACCGCACCTGGACCAGTTCGCGCTCGATCTCCCGCTCCAGGTAGTAGCGGCGCTCCTCGTCCATCGTGTCCCACTTGTTGTAGGCCAGGACCAGGGCGCGGCCCGCCTCGACCGCCATGGTGATGATCCGCAGGTCCTGCACGCTGATCGACTCGCTCACGTCGACCAGCACCACGGCGACCTCCGCCTTCTCCAGCGCGGCCGCCGTACGCAGCGACGCGTAGTAGTCCGCGCCCTCCTGCAGGTGCACCCGGCGCCGGATGCCGGCGGTGTCGACGAACTTCCACGTCTTCCCGCCGAGTTCGATCAGCTCGTCGACGGGGTCGCGGGTGGTGCCCGCGAGTTCGTCCACCACGACGCGGTCCTCGCCGGCCACCTTGTTGAGCAGGGAGGACTTGCCGACGTTGGGGCGGCCGATCAGTGCGATCCGCCGCGGGCCGCCGACCGTCGCGCCGAAGGTCTGCGCGGGGGCGTCCGGCAGGGCGTTCAGCACCTCGTCGAGCATGTCGCCGGTGCCGCGGCCGTGCAGCGCGGAGACCGGGTACGGCTCACCCAGGCCCAGCGACCACAGGTAGGCGGCGTCCGCCTCGCCCGAGGGGCCGTCGACCTTGTTGGCGCACAGCACCACCGGCTTCCCGGCCCGCCGCAGCATCTTGACCACGGCCTCGTCGGTGTCGGTGGCGCCCACCTGGGCGTCCACGACGAAGACGACGGCGTCCGCCGCCTCGACGGCGAACTCGGCCTGCGCGGCGACCGAGGCGTGGATGCCGAGCACGTCCTGCTCCCAGCCGCCGGTGTCCACGACCTTGAACCGGCGCCCGGCCCACTCGGCCTCGTAGGTGACCCGGTCCCGCGTGACACCGGGCCGGTCCTCCACGACGGCCTCACGGCGGCCGATGATGCGGTTCACCAATGTCGACTTGCCGACGTTCGGGCGGCCGACCACGGCGAGCACCGGCAGCGGGCCGTGCCCGGCCTCGTCGAGCGCGCCCTCGACCTCCTCGGCGTCGAAGCCCTCTTCGGCGGCGAGCTCCATGAACTCCCGGTACTCGGCGTCGCCGAGCTCGCCGTGCTCGTGGCCGTCACCGGGCTGGATGTCGTCGTTCATGAAGTGTCTCTGTCCTTCGTCGTGGTCTTCTCGGGTGGCCGGGTCAGCGGCCGGTGAGCGCGTGGGCGTCGGCGAGGTGGCGGGTCAGCCGCTCACGTATGTGCCCGGTCGCCTCGTCGAGCGCGGTGCGCGTGCGCCGTCCGCTGCCGTCGCCGGCCGTGAACGGGTCGCCGAAGACGACGTCGATCCGGCTGCGCAGCGGCGGCAGCACCGGCACGACCCGGCTGCGGCGGCCACCGCTGCCCAGCACCGCGACGGGCACGATCGGCGCCCCCGAGCGCACCGCGAAGTAGGCGAGCCCGGAGCGCAGCGCGGAGAAGTCGCCCGCTCCGCGGGTGCCCTCCGGGAAGATCCCCAGCACACCGCCCCCGGCGAGCACGTCCAGCGCGTTGCCGACGGCGGCGCGGTCGACGGCCGTACGGTCCACCTGCAGCTGGCCGATGCCGCGCAGGAACGACCCGAGCGGCCCGACGAACGCCTCCTGCTTTATCAGGAAGTGCATCGGCCGGGGCGACATGCCCATGAGCAGCGGTCCGTCGATGTAGTGCGAGTGGTTGACGGCGAGGATGACCGGCCCGCTCGCCGGCACCCGCCAGGCGCCCAGCTGCCGCATCCGGTAGACGGCGCCGGTGACGCCGACGGCCATCCGGCGTGCGACGGCGGCGCCGCGCGCCCCGGGGACGGTCTCGCTCACCTGGCCTGCCGCGTGTCTTCGATGAGCGTGACGACGCACTCGATGACCTGCTCCAGGGTCAGCTCGGTGGTGTCCACCTCGACGGCGTCGCCGGCCTTCTTCAGCGGCGAGGTGACGCGGCCGGAGTCGGCTGCGTCCCGCTTGACGAGCGCCTCACGGGTCGCGGCGAGGCTCGCCGCCTCCTTGCCGGACAGCTCGCCGCTGCGCCGGGCCGCACGCGCCTCCGGCGAGGCCGTCAGGAAGACCTTCAGGTCGGCGTCCGGCAGGACCGTCGTGCCGATGTCCCGGCCCTCGACGACGATGCCGCGGGCGGCCTCGGCGGCGATGGAGCGCTGCAGTCCGGTGATGCGGGTGCGCACCTGCGGCACGGCGCTGACCGCGCTGACCGCGGCCGTGACCTGCTGGGTGCGGATCGGTCCGGAGGCGTCCGCGCCGTCGACGGTGATGGTCGGCGCGGACGGGTTCGTGCCGGAGACGATCACCGGCTTGCCGGCCGCCGCCGCGATCTCCGCCGGGTCCGAGACGTCGATGCCGTTGCTGAGCATCCACCACGTGGCCGCGCGGTACTGGGCGCCCATGTCCAGGTAGCTCAGGCCCAGCTTCGCGGCCACTGCCTTGGAGGTGCTGGACTTGCCCGTGCCGGAGGGGCCGTCGATGGCGACGATGACGGGGGCCGAGGCGGTGTGCACGGTGAAGGGGACCTTTCTCGGGGACTGGGACGGCAGCCGAAGGCCGAAGGCCTGTTTCGAAGCCTCCCCAAGGCTACCGGCTGTCGGCGACACGCCGGACGGCCGGAGCCTCTTACTCCTGACGCAGCGCCCAGCCCCGGTCGCGCAGTGCGCCGGTGAGGACGGCGGCGGCCGCCGGGTCCACCATGAGCTGCACGTGGCCGGCCTGCTGACCGGTGGCGTGCTCGATGCGCACGTCCTCGATGTTCACGCCCGCCGCCCCGGCGTCGGCGAAGATGCGCGCCAGCTCGCCGGGCCGGTCGCCGATCAGCACGGCGACGGTGTCGTAGGGGGCCGGTGCCTGGCCGTGCTTGCCGGGCACCCGGGCACGGCCGGCGTTGCCGCGGCGCAGCACGGCCTCGACGCCCTTCGCCCCGGCGCCCCGCTCGGCGTCGTCGGCCGCGTCCAGCGCCCGCAGGGCCTGGACCGTCTCCTCCAGGTCAAGCGCGACCTCGGCGAGGACGTCGGCGACGGGCCCCGGGTTGGCGGAGAGGATGTCGACCCACATCGCCGGCTGCGAGGCCGCGATCCGCGTCACGTCCCGGATGCCCTGCCCGCACAGCCGCACCGCCGTCTCGTCGGCGCTCTCCAGACGGGCCGCGACCAGGCTGGACAGCAGCTGCGGGGTGTGCGAGACGAGGGCGACGGCGCGGTCGTGCGCGTCGGCGTCCATCACGACGGGGACGGCCCCGCACAGCGCCACCAGCTCCAGCGCCAGGTTGAGCACCTCGGTGTCCGTCTCGCCGGTCGGCGTGAGCACCCAGGGCCGCCCCTCGAACAGGTCGGCGGTGGCGGCCAGCGGGCCGGACTTCTCCCGGCCCGACATGGGGTGGGTTCCCAGGTAGCCGGCCAGGTCGCCGCCCCGGTCCGCCAGCTCCCGCCGCGGCAGGCCCTTGACGCTGCCCACGTCGATGACGCCGCGGGCCTCACCACGCTCCTGCACGGCCGCCACCGTGGCGGCCAGGTGAGCGGGCGGCACCGCGACGATCGCCAGGTCCACGGGCGCCTCGGGCGGCTCCTCGGTGCCGGCGCCCAGCGACGCGGCGGTCCGCGCCTGCTCCGGGTCGTGGTCGCGCAGGTGCACCCGCACGCCGCGGGCGGCGAGCGCCAGCGCGGCGGAGGTGCCGATGAGTCCGGTGCCGATCACCAGGGCGGTGCGCATTACTGGGCGATGTCCTTGCGGAGCGCGGCGGCGGCCCCCTGGTAGACGTGGGTGAGCGCGGTCTTGGGCAGGTCCGTCTCGATGTGGGCGAGGATCCGCACGACGCGGGGCATGGCCCCGGCGACGTCCAGTTCCTGGGCGCAGATGAGCGGCACGTCCACGATGCCCAGCTTGCGGGCGGCCGCGGCCGGGAAGTCGCTGTGCAGGTCGGGCGTCGCCGTGAACCAGATGCTGATCAGGTCCTCGGAGGTCAGGCTGTTGCGCCGCAGGACCTCGGTGAGCAGCTCACAGACCCGCTCCTGCATGTGTGCGGCCTCGTCCCGCTCCAGCTGGACCGCTCCGCGCACCGCTCGTACCGCCACCTGTCCGCTTCCCTTCTCACGCCCGCCGGCCGCCGTCCCGACGACCCGTGTGACCAGCCTAGGCGCGTCGATCTTCGCCCGCCGCGCGCCGCCCGCCCACTGAGACGGGCGGCGCGCCGGCGGGCAGGGACCGGTCCGGCCTCAGAGGCCGACCTCGTTCATCAGCATGCCGACCTCGGTGTTGGTCAGCCGGCGCAGCCAGCCGGACTTCTGGTCGCCCAGCGCGATGGGGCCGAAGCGGGTGCGCACCAGCTTGTCGACCGGGAACCCGGCCTCCGCCAGCATCCGGCGCACGATGTGCTTGCGGCCCTCGTGCAGCGACACCTCCACGAGGTAGTTCTTGCCGGTGTTCTCCACCACCCGGAAGTGGTCGGCGCGCGCGAAGCCGTCATCGAGCCGGATGCCGTCCTTCAGCCGCTTGCCGAGATCGCGCGGCAGCGGGCCCTGGATGGCGGCCAGGTAGGTCTTCTTCACGCCGTAGCGGGGGTGGGTGAGGCGGTGGGAGAGCTCGCCGTGGTTGGTGAGCAGGATCAGCCCCTCGGTCTCGGTGTCGAGCCGGCCGACGTGGAAGAGCCGGGTCTCCCGGTTCTGCACGTAGTCGCCCAGGCACTGGCGGCCGTCCGGGTCCTCCATGGCGGAGACCACGCCGACCGGCTTGTTCAGCGCGAAGAACAGGTGGGACTGCGTCGCCACGGTCAGGCCGTCGACCTTGATCTCGTCCTTCTGCGGGTCGACGCGCAGGCCCTGCTCGATGACGATCTCGCCGTTGACCTCGACGCGGGCCTGCTCGATCAGGTCCTCACAGGCGCGCCGGGAGCCCATGCCGGCCCGGGCCAGGACCTTCTGCAGCCGCTCGCCCTCCTGTTCGCCGAAGGTCTTGGGCGTCTTCGCCCGCTCCGTGCCGTACCGGGCGCGGTTGCGCTCCTCGATCTGCGCCTCGTACTCGCGGGGCCGCGCGGGTGCGGAGGCGCGGCGCGTGCGCCCCTTCGGGGCGCCGCTTCCGGTGACCGTACGGGGCGAGGCCTGGCCCCTGCCCTTGCCGGCGCCGGGCTTGCCGCCGCCGGTCTTGCCCGCACCGGGCTTGCCCGCGCCGCTCTTGCCGGTGCCCCGGCCGGCCGGGGGCTTGCCGCCGGTCTCATAGCGGCGCTCCTCGGGACGGGGGCGGCCCGAGCGCTGCTGCCCGCTACCCCGCCGTCCGGCTCCGCCGGAGGGTGCCCCCTTGCCGCCCGTGCGCCGGGGGTTCCGGTCGCCGCCGCTGTTCCTGCCGCTGCTTCGCATCAAAGTTCCGTCGTCTGCTCATCGCCGCTGTCGTCTGGGTCGAACGACGGCAACCCCTCCTGGCTCTCCCCCTCGACCGCGTCCGCCTCCGGAAGGAAGGGCGCGAGTTCCGGCAGCTCGTCCAGGCCGCGCAGGCCCATCCGCTCCAGGAAGTAGTGCGTCGTCCTGTACAGGATCGCACCTGTCTCGGGTTCCGTGCCCGCCTCCTCCAGCAGCCCGCGCTGCAGCAGGGTGCGCATGACCCCGTCACAGTTGACGCCGCGGACCGCGGAGACGCGGGAGCGGCTGACCGGCTGGCGGTAGGCGACGACGGCCAGCGTCTCCAGGGCCGCCTGCGTCAGCCGCGCCTGCTGGCCGTCCAGCACGAAGCGTTCGACGGCCGCGGAGTACTCGGGGCGGGTGTAGAACCGCCAGCCGCCGGCGACGAAGCGCAGCTCGAAGCCGCGGCGCTGCCGGGCGTAGTCGTCCGACAGCTCGCGCAGCGCGTCGCTGACCGCGCGGCGCGGGCGCTGGAGCACCTTGGCCAGGTGCTCCTCGGTGACGGGCTCGTCGACGACCATCAGCACGGCCTCCAGAGCAGGTGCCAGCTCCAGCTCCGACAGGCCGTCGGCGCCGGCCGGCAGCTCCTCCTGCGGCGTCTGCGTGCTCATCTGCCGGCCCCTTCCTCTTCCTTCGGCTGCGCCGGTGCGCTCTCCTGGTCGAACTCGTCGGTCACGACCGGGTCCGCACCGCCTTCGTCGTCGCCGCACCAGCGGACCGTCAGCGTGCCGAGGGGGTCCTCCTGGTCGAGAGCCACGGCTCGCTCGCGGTAGAGCTCCAGCAGCGCGAGGAAGCGCGCCACGACGGTCAGGGTGTCCGCGGCGTCCTCGGTCAGCGCGGCGAAGTCCGCCGCCCCGAGGCTGCGCAGCCGCGCCACGACGATCTCCGCCTGCTCGCGGACACTGACCAGCGGCGCGTGGATGTGGTCGACGTAGACCTGCGGCTTGGGCTTGGCCTGCATCGCCTTGACGGCGAGCTTCGCGAAGCCCTCGGGGCCGATGCTCAGTATCACCTCGGGCAGCAGCTCGGCGTGGTGCGGCTCCAGGCCGACGGTGCGCGGGTGGCGGTGACTCTCCGAGGCGAGCCGGTCGGCGAAGATGTCGGCGACCTGCTTGTAGGCGCGGTACTGCAGAAGGCGCGCGAACAGCAGGTCGCGGGCTTCGAGCAGCGCGAGGTCCGCCTCGTCCTCGACCTCCGCGGCCGGCAGCAGGCGGGCCGCCTTGAGGTCGAGCAGCGTCGCGGCGACGACGAGGAACTCGGTGGTCTGGTCCAGGTCCCAGTCGGGGCCCATGGCGCGGATGTGCGCCATGAACTCGTCGGTGACCCGGGAGAGGGCGACCTCGGTGACGTCCATCTTGTGCTTGGAGATGAGCTGCAGGAGGAGGTCGAAGGGGCCCTCGAAGTTGTCCAGCACGACGGTGAACCGCCCGTCGTCGACCTCCGGTTCCTCCGCGGCGGGTTCGGCTTCCGCGACGGCCTGCGGCGGCCCGCCGGAGGGGTCTTCCGCCGCCGCGGAATCGCTCGCTGCGCCGCCGGCCCCCGGCGCGTGCGGAAGCCCATCCGCGTCGTCGGGCGCGGCGGATTCCGTGCCGCCGGCGGCGTGCGTCGCGGCCGCGCGGCCCGCCGCCGGACCGTCGTCCGTAGCCCCGTCCAGCCGGTGCCCGGCCTCGTCCGAGTCGCCAGACTCCCGGGGCCCAGCCGGTCGTTCCGCCGTCGACTTGGGCGCCGGATCACCGTCCGACGGCGCGGACTCCCGTTCCGGCGGCTCCGCGGTCACCGCGGCCGCTGTGGGCCGGGGCTCGTCCGGGTCGCCGCGGGGCGGCGACGGCGGCGGGACGGGGGCCGTCGTCGAAGTGGCGCCCGTGGCGCCCTGGGCGCCGCCGCGGCCCAGCGGGCGGCGGCGCGGCGGCGGGACGGCGTGGTTCTCGGTTGGCATCGCAGCAGGCAGCGTACCGACCGCATGGCTCGGCAGGCGGCACGGCGCGGCGGACAGGCGCTTCGGGCCCCGGCGAAGCCGGGGTCAGCGGCCGCGGAGGCGCCGGACGAGGATGCTCGCGTCCCCGCGGGACTCGAGGTCCGCCAGGACGACGGCCACGGCCTCGCGGACGATGCGGCCGCGGTCGACGGCCAGTCCGTGCTCGCCGCGCAGCACCAGCCGCGCGTGCTCGAGGTCCATCAGCTCCTCGGCGGAGACGTAGACCGTGATCTTCTCGTCGTGCCGTTCTCGGCCGCTGGGCCGCCGGTTGGCGGCGCGGCTGCGGCGGGCGGGCCCCTGGCCGCGTGCACCGGCTGCCGGGCGCCCGGCCTGCCCGGCCTGCGCCGCCTTGGCGGCGGCCTGCGACGCCGGTCCTCTGCGGCGTTCCGCCGTCTCCGGGCCGGAGTTCTGCCCCGGCACCCCGCCGTGCGGGCGGGTGCCGCCCGGGCCACCGCGGGCGCGTTCGCCCGCGGTGCGGGCGTCGGCGCCCTCCGGGTCGTCGCCCTGCGGGTGCCCCTGGGCGGCCTCGCCGTCGGGCCCGGACCCGGGTGCCGGCACCCGGGCGTCCCCGGCCTGCTCGCCCTGGGCCCCCTGCGGGGTGGAGGACTGGACGGCGTTTCCTCCGGTCGTACGGAACAGTTCGTCGGCTGCCGGCAGACTCACTCGGCGTGGCACCGGGCGAGCACCTCCCTGGCGAGCTGGCGGTAGGCGGCGGCACCGACGGAGTTGGAGGCGTAGGTGGTGATGGGTTCGCCCGCCACCGTCGTCTCGGGGAAGCGCACGGTCCGCCCGATGACGGTGTGGTAGACGTTCGCGTCGAACGCCTCGACGACGCGGGCCAGCACCTCCCGGCTGTGGACGGTCCGCGAGTCGTACATCGTGGCGAGGATGCCGTCGAGCGTCAGCTCCGGGTTGAGCCGTTCCTGCACCTTCTCGATGGTCTCGGTCAGCAGCGCGACGCCGCGCAGCGCGAAGAACTCGCACTCGAGCGGGACGATCACCTTGTGCGCGGCGGTGAGCGCGTTGACCGTCAGCAGGCCGAGCGAGGGCTGGCAGTCGATGACGATGAAGTCGTAGTCGGGCAGCAGCGGCGTGAGGGCACGCTGCAGCGTGGACTCCCGCGCCACCTCGCTGACCAGCTGCACCTCGGCGGCCGACAGGTCGATGTTGCTCGGGAGCAGGTCCATCCCGGCGACGGCGGTCTTCAGCAGCACGTCGTCGGAGGACAGGCCCCGCTCCATGAGCAGGTTGTAGACCGTCAGGTCGAGTTCCATCGGGTTGACGCCGAGGCCGACCGAGAGTGCTCCCTGCGGGTCGAAGTCGACGAGCAACACCCGGCGTCCGTACTCGGCGAGCGCGGCACCCAGGTTGATGGTCGAGGTGGTCTTGCCGACCCCGCCCTTCTGGTTGCACATCGCGATGATCTTGGCCGGGCCGTGCTCGTTGACGGGGCCGGGGATCGGGAAGTACGGCAGCGGGCGGCCGGTGGGGCCGACGCGCTCGCGGCGCTGGCGGGCCGCGTCCGGCGCGAGGGTGGCCGCGTACTCGGGGTCGGGTTCGTATTCCGCGTCCGGGTCGTAGAAACGCCCCTCGGACAGTTCGTGGTAGGCGGGGTCGCCGTGGCGGGGATCGTACTGGGCGATGCCGTCGGCGGGCTGACCGCCCGTCGAGTCGCCGGCCGTGCCGTTCACGTGGTGGCCGTCCATGCTCGGGTCTGCGCTGCTGATGGGTGAGTCGCCGGGGTGTGAGGCAAAACCTGGTCGACCACCCCCGGGGGTAAATGTCGACTCATTCACAAGTCGTCCTACCTCCTTGCCGACCAGGGAACTTCTAGACAGGTCAGCGTGACACCATGCCGACGATTGGCGACTCTATGGCGTGTCGGCCTTCCGCAGCAACACAATCCGCGTGAGACGGCACGATGTGTCGGTATCTGCATGTCGACTGTCAAGGGCGCACAGGGGCGCAGCAAAGGGAGTTGGCGCTGCCGCGCGGCGGCACACGTCTCATCTGCCGCCGGACCAGGGGCTGTTGGGCGCGCGCCGCACATGTCACCGGCCGGTCCCCGAAAAGGAGCCCGGCCGGTGATGTGCGAACGTGAACGTTGACGCGGCGCATTGACCGGCGTCGCCGAGGGGTGTGAATCAGCCGAGCAGCGACTCGAGTTCGCGGGTGCGCAGCCCGTGCGCCTCGGCGACCGGGCCGTAGACGACCTCGCCGTCGTGGGTGTTGAGACCCTTGGCCAGCGCCGCGTCCCGGCGCAGCGCGTCGCGCCAGCCGCGGTTCGCCAGCTCCACGATGTACGGCAGCGTGGCGTTGGTCAGCGCGTAGGTGGAGGTGTTCGGCACGGCGCCGGGCATGTTGGCGACGCAGTAGAAGACCGAGTCGTGCACCTGGAAGGTCGGCTCGGCGTGCGTGGTGGGCCGGGAGTCCTCGAAGCAGCCGCCCTGGTCGATCGCGATGTCGACAAGGACACTCCCGGCCTTCATGCGCGAGACCAGCTCGTTGGTGACCAGCTTGGGGGCCTTCGCGCCCGGGATGAGCACGGCGCCGACGACGAGGTCGGCCTCGAGCACGGCCTTCTCCAGCTCGAAGGCGTTGGAGGTGATGGTCCGCACGGCGGTGCCGAAGATGCGGTCGGCCTCGCGGAGCTTGTTCACGTCCTTGTCGAGCAGGGTCACGTTGAAGCCCATCCCGACGGCGATCTGGGTGGCGTTCCAGCCGGAGACGCCGCCGCCGATGACCACGGCGCGGGCGGCGCCGGTCCCCGGGACGCCGCCGGGCAGCACGCCGCGGCCGCCGGCCGAGCGCATCAGGTGGTAGGCGCCGACCTGCGGGGCGATGCGGCCGGCGACCTCCGACATCGGGGCGAGCAGCGGCAGCGCGCGGCGGGCCGTCTCCACGGTCTCGTAGGCGATGGCGGTGGTGCCGGAGTCCAGCAGCGCGTCGGTGCACTCGCGGGACGCGGCCAGGTGCAGGTAGGTGAAGAGGGTCTGGTCCTTGCGGAGGCGGTGGTACTCCTCGGCGATCGGCTCCTTGACCTTCAGCAGCAGGTCGGCGGTGGACCACACCTCGTCGGCGGTCTCCACGATGGTGGCGCCCGCGGTGACGTATTCCGCGTCCGGGATGGAGGAGCCGGTGCCGGCGCCCTGCTCGACGTACACCTGGTGCCCGTTGCGGACGAGTTCGTGCACGCCGGGCGGGGTGATGGCCACGCGGAACTCGTTGTTCTTGACCTCGCGGGGGATGCCCACCTTCACGTCGATCACGGTCCTTGCCTGGGAGAGGGTGCAGATGACGCCGGACGCATCCCTGCACATCGACACAGATGGTGCATGACGGGCGCATTGCGGGATCGCCGCAGCACGACCAGTTTAATGAAGGACGCCGACCTGTCCAGCCTTGCAAAGAGTCAATTCCATCTCGGCGGACTATGCATTTCGCAGGTGCCGGTGCCGCACGCGGGCCAGCTCACGCCGTGCACGCTCGAGCCCCGCACCGTCGCGCAGCCGCCGGTGCAGCGCCGCGCAGGCCCGCCATGCGCGCAGCGCCTCGTCCCACCGGGCCGCCCGCTCGTGGACGGCGCCCAGCCTGCCGTGCAGCCGGGCCGCGGCCCGGTCGTCACCGTCGGCCTGCCGCGCGGACAGCGCCCGTGCGTACCAGTCGGCGGCCCGGTCCCAGTCGGCCAGCTCGGCGTACGTGCCGCCCAGGCACTCCAGCGCACGGGCCGCGGCGCGCGGGTCCGCCGCGGCACGCGCCGCGTCCAGGGCGGCCCGGTACCGGCCCAGCGCGCGCGGGAAGCGTCCCGTTCCGGCGTCGAGGTCGGCCAGGTTCAGCAGCGCCGCCGCCCGGTCGCGGGGCAGGCCGGCCCGTTCGGCGACGCGCAGCACCAGCTCGTGCAGCCGGTACAGCTCGGGGGTGGCCTCTTCCGGCGGGCAGTGCGCGTCCAGCGCGCGGGCCAGTGCAGAGACCAGGCGGCGGGCGAGGGTGTCCAGGGCGCCGTCTTCCTCGACGGCCAGCCGGGCCGCGGCCGCCAGCGCCGGACGGCCGGCCTCCAGCCACCCACGGGCCTCCGCCGCGTCACGGAAGCGCAGCGCGGCGGGCAGCGCGCGGTGGCGTGCCCGGCCTGGGGACCCGGACGGGTCGGCCACGTCACGGCAGGCCTGCAGTCTGCGCACCAGCCTCTCCAGCATCCGGGCGCGCGCCGAGCGCAGCTCCCGCGGCCGTTCCCGTTCCTCCAGCAGCGCCCGCAGCAGCGGATCCAGACAGCCCGGCACCCGGTAGCGGCCCGGTGCGTCGGCCCGCAGCACGCCGAGCCGGGCCAGTTCCTCCAGCGCGCCGTGGGCCTCCGGCACGGGCCGGCCGGCCAGCGCGGAGGCGATGTGGGCGTCGACGCAGCCGGCGGGCGCCATGGCGAGCAGCCGCAGCAGGCGCGCGGAGCTCTCCGACAGCGAGTCGTGGACGAGCCGGAAGGCACGGGCCAGATGGTCCGGTTTCCGTTCGTCCGGCGGCCCGGGCACGTCGGCGAGCTGCGCCGCGGCGTCCGCGACCGACAGGCCGGGGCGGGCGGCGAGCCAGCCGCCGACCAGCCGGAGCGCCGCCGGCAGGTCGCCGCAGGCCTCGGCCAGTTCCTCCGCGCGGCGCGGGTCGACGGTCAGCCGGACCTCGGATCCGGCGTGCCGGCCGAGCAGCGCGACGGACGAGGCACG
>DASSBO010000391.1:0-4987 GCA_035698655.1 Streptomyces sp. | reverse complement strand
CGAGCGTAGTCCCCCTCTCATACCGTCATACCGTCGTGCCATGTGCTGAGTGATATGGCGCGGCCGGTATGTCCCCGCCCCGGCCCGGGTAGGTCCAGACCAATGGAATCCGCCGGGGCGGGAGGGGACGTCCGTTGGGCCCGCGCACCCGCACTCCGATGCCGCTGCACCGGCTCGACGTGCCCGCCCCCGAGGTCCTGCCGTTCGCCATCGGCTCCTTCGAGGCGATCGGGCCGCTCTCCCGCGCGCCCTACCCGCACCGGCACACCTTCCACGAGATCGTGCACGTCACCCGCGGCACCGGCAGCCACGTCGCCGATCTCGGCCGGTGGCCGCTCGAACCGCCGCAACTGGTCGTGCTGACGCCCGGACAGGTGCACTCCTGGGAAGGAGCCACCGGGCTGCAGGGCACCGTGCTGCTCTTCGACGACGCCTTCCTGCTCGCCCACCCCGGCGACCGGGAACGGCTGCGGCTGCTGGGCGAGCGCTCCTCGCTGCGGCTGCGCGGCGAGGCCGCCGAGGATGCCGGCCGGCTGCTGGAGCGCATGCTGCGCGAACACCGCGACCAGCGGCCCGGCACCGTGTCCGTGCTGCAGGCGTGCCTGCACATCCTGCTCGTCCAGGCATGCCGGCTCGCCGGGCCGGCCCCCGTCCCGCCGGCCGCCCCGGGAGGCCGGGCCGCGGCACTGGCCCGGGACTTCGTCCGGCTGCTGAGCCGCTCCGGCGGCGCGCCCGTCCCCTCGGTACGGGCCGCGGCTGCTGAACTGGGCGTGACCCCCGGCTACCTGAACGAGGCGGTCAAGGGCGACACCGGGCGGACGCCCGCCCAGCTGCTGCGGCAGGCACAGGTCCTGGAGGCCAAACGGCTGCTGGCCGGCACCGGCCTGACGGTGGCCCGCATCGCCCGCGAGGTCGGCTTCGCCGACCCCGCCTACTTCTGCCGCTTCTTCCGCCGCGAGACGGGCCTCACCCCCGGCGGGTTCCGGCGCGCGTGCCCGACCCGGCCTGTGCACCACGGTCACCGTGCTGCGTCCATCGATCCGCGGCCGGCCGCTCCGTAGCGTCATGCCCGGTAAACCCAGGTCTCCCTCCCCGACGCCAAGGAGAGCACTGTGGAAGGCGAGAACACCCCCATCGAGCGGCCGGGCGGCATCAGCCGCAAGGCCGTGCTCAGAGCCGCGCTGGTGGCCGCGCCCGCAGCGGTGCTGGTGAGCGGCGCTCCGGCGCTCGCCCGCGAGCAGCGGTCCGCAGGGCGCCCGCTGACCCCCACGCCGTACTGCCACGACGGCGACGACACCACGCCCCCGCAGACCGAGGGCCCCTACTTCACCCCCGGCTCGCCCGAACGCACCTCGCTGCGCGTTCCCGGCGACCCCGGCACCCTGCTGACGGTCAGCGGGTACGTCTTCGGGCTGAGCTGCCGGCCGCTGGCGGACGTCCTGCTGGACTTCTGGCAGGCCGACGACAACGGCGCCTACGACAACGTCGGCTACCGCTACCGCGGCCACCAGTACACCGGGGCCGACGGCTCCTACCGGCTCAGCACGATCGTGCCCGGCCTCTACCCGGGCCGCACCCGGCACATCCACGTCAAGGCGCAGGCCCCGCACCAGCCGATCCTCACCACCCAGCTGTACTTCCCGGGCGAGCCGCGCAACAGCACCGACGCGTACTTCGACCCCGCGCTGCTGATGAACGTCCGGGACGCGGGCGGTGAGCAGGAGGCGACCTTCGACTTCGTGCTGAACGTCGACGGGCCGACCGATCCGGGCGACCCGGGCGATCCCGGTGACCCCGGCGGCAGCTGGGCCGCGGGCACCGACTACCGCGTGGGCGACCGCGTGACCTACGGCGGCCACACCTACGAGTGCCTCCAGGCGCACCGCGCCCTTCCCGGCTGGGAGCCCCCGAACGCCCCCGCTCTCTGGCGCGCCGTCTGAGCGGTCGCGCGGAGCCGGGCTCGCGCCGTCCAGGTGGGGTACTCGCGGCGGCGCGGTGCGGGGTACGGGCCGGTGACAGGTTGCCGCCCGTGCCCCGGCCGCCGTCGGGCACACTTCTCCCCGGCGGCGGCGCGCCCCGCCGCGAACCGCCTCAGCGGGTCGGCTTGCGTCCCGTCACCCCGAGGTGCACGAGCAGGGCCAGCGCCGGCTTGAGGTCCGCCTGCTTCACGCCCGCGCCCTGCGCGCCCTTCTGGTGGGCGGAGACCGACGAGAGCATGGTGACGAGGCAGCCCGCCACGGCGGCCGGGTTCACCTCCTTGTCGATCCGGCCCTTGGCCTGCAGGTCCTTCATGGTTTCCGTGAGGGAACCGGTCACCGAGCTGAGCGTGCGGGCGCGCAGCCTGGAGAATCGTTTATCCCCTTCGGCGGCGCCGAGATCGATGACGCGGAGCAGCGCGTCGTTGCGCCGCCAGAAGGTGAGGAATCCCTCCGCGAGGTCCTCGGCCGTCTGCCAGCCCGACTTGCCCGACCAGGACCGGTCCGCGACCAGGTCGCTCAGCGACCCGCTCGCCTGTGCCACTCCCTCGGCCAGTTCGAGGACCGCGCCCTCCACGTCCGGGAAGTACTGGTAGAAGGTTGCGGGTGAGGTTCCCGCCTTGCGGGCGACGTCGATGACCTTGACATCCCGGTACGGCGACGTGTTCAGCATCTCGCCGAGGCAGTCGAGCAGCTTCTGACGCGTCTCCTGCCCACGCCGTCCGGCGACCCGGCCGTCGACGGTTCGTACTTGTCCTGTCATGCCGTCAGCTTACCGACGGGTGATCAGAGTGCGATTCGTCCGCATGCAAATGGGTTCCGCGCACTGCGCGGGCGGGTGTGCGGCGCTAGCGTGACGGTATGACCCGCGGGCCGTACGGGCCGCGGGGAGCGCTCGGGAGGTGGCGTCATGGCCGCGTTCGCGGAAGGGAAGCCCTGCTGGGCCGTCGCCATGCTGCCCGACGTCGCGGCGGGCCGGCGGTTCTACGGGGAACTGTTCGGCTGGACCTTCGGCGAGCCGGAGGACGAGCGGCACAGCTACACCGAGGCGTTCCTCGACGAGCGCCGGGTCGCCGGACTGGTGGGGAAGCCGGACGGGCGGATGCCCACGAGCTGGGGTCTGCACCTGGCCACGGAGGACATCGTGGCCACGGCCGCGAAGGTGCGGGACGCCGGCGGGCAGATCATCGCCCCGCCGTTTCCCGTGGGCGACACCGGCATCACCGCCGTCGTCACCGATCCGGGCGGCGCCGTCTTCCAGTTGTGGCAGGGCCGTGAACTGGCCGGATTCGAGCGCACCGGAACCCCCGGCGGGTACGGCTGGTCCGAGCTGTACACCCGCGACCCGCAGGAGGCGGACGCCTTCTACACCACGGTCTTCGGCTACGGCACCCGTGACCTGACCGACGCCGTCGGCGACGACTTCGTCGTGTGGACGCCCGCGGGTGACCCGGTCGACGACGACCACGCCGTGCTGGGCCGCGGCCGGGTCGCCGACCGCTACCCGGAGCCGATGCCGCCGCACTTCCTGCTGTACTTCGAGGTCGCCGACTGCGACGCGGCGGTCGACACCGCCACCGCCCTGGGCGCCCGCGTGCTGCGCGACCCGGAGGGCTCGCCGTACGGGCGCAACGCGGTGCTCGTGGACGACCAGGGTGCCGCGTTCGCGGTGATTGCTCCCGCGACGGCAGGGAAAGACTGACACGAGCGCCCCGCCGGGGCGCCGGACGAGCGGTTCCGGCGTGGGCGGCGAGCGGACGTGACCGGTCCGCCCCCCGGATTCGTCCGCCGGGAATCCGCCAGGAAGAATCACCGTTGCCGAACCGGACCACTCGTCCCGGTCCGGCATGGCGGTGAGAGGCTGCACGGGGCGTACGGAAAGACGAGCGCCCCTACGGGGAGGTGGCAGACAAGTGGTGGAGCAGCTGACGCAGCACGATCCGCGGCGGATCGGGCCGTTCGAGGTGCTCGGCCGGCTCGGCGCCGGGGGGATGGGCCTGGTCTACCTGGCCCGTTCGGCGTCCGGGCGGCGCGTCGCGATCAAGACGGTCCGCACGGAGCTCGCCGAGGACCAGCTGTTCCGGGTGCGCTTCACCCGCGAGGTGGAGGCCGCGCGCGCCGTGAGCGGCTTCTACACGGCGGCCGTCGTCGACGCCGATCCGCGGGCCGCCGTGCCCTGGCTGGCCACGGCGTTCGTGCCGGCGCCCTCGCTGGAGGAGATCGTCAACGAGTGCGGCCCGATGCCCGTGCAGGCCGTGCGCTGGCTGGCCGCCGGCATCGCCGAGGCACTGCAGTCGATCCACGGCGCCGGCCTGGTCCACCGCGACCTGAAGCCGTCCAACGTGCTGGTCGTCGAGGACGGGCCTCGCGTGATCGACTTCGGCATCGCCTCCGGCGCGTCGAACAGCCACCTGACGATGACGAACGTCGCCGTGGGCACACCCGCCTACATGTCGCCCGAGCAGGCCCGGGACTCCCGCAGCGTCACCGGCGCCAGCGACGTGTTCTCGCTCGCCTCCACCCTGGTCTTCGCGGCCACCGGCCACGCGCCCTTCCACGGCGCGAACCCGGTCGAGACCGTCTTCATGCTGCTGCGTGACGGCCCCGACCTGGAGGGGCTGGCCGACGACCTGCGGCCGCTGATCGACTCCTGCATGCGCACCGCCGCCGAGGAGCGGCCCACCCCCGCCGACCTGCAGACCCAGCTCGCGCCGCACCTGTTCTCCTCCGGCGGCGACGACAGCGGCACCGCCTCCGCGTGGCTGCCGCCGGGCGCCGTCGCCCTCATCGAGCGCAAGCGCGCGGCGCGCACCGTCGGCCCGCGGCCCGCGCAGCGTGCCGCCGCCCCGGGCCAGGACCCGCGCAGCGCCGGCCCCGCCCCGGCAGCCGTGCCGCCCCGCCCGGCCCACGCACCCGACGCGGCACCCGCGGGCGCCACGCCGCACGGCGCCGGCCGGGGACCCCTCGGGCGGCAGGATCCAGCTCGTCGCGGTCGCGGCGCCCCCGTAGGG
>DASSBO010000390.1:0-9659 GCA_035698655.1 Streptomyces sp. | reverse complement strand
GACGGCGGCCGATCTGGTGGTTCAGCAGCCGCCCGCCCGTCTTCAGCAGCCCGTACAGGATGTCCGCGTACTCGCGGTAGACGGCGGTGCCCACGTGCTCGGCCAAGCCCACGGACGAGATCGCGTCGTAGGGGCCGTCGGGGATCCGCCGGTAGTCCTGCACCCGGACCTCGATCCGGTCCGTCAGGCCCTCTTCGGCGATCCGCTTGCGGGCGAAGGCCGCCTGCTCGTGCGAGAGCGTGACGCCGACGGACTGCACGCCGTACTCGCGTGCCGCGTGCAGGACGAGCGAGCCCCAGCCGCAGCCGACGTCGAGCAGCCGCTGTCCGGGCTGCAGGTCGAGCTTGCGGCAGATCAGGTCGAGCTTGTCGTGCTGCGCCTTCTCCAGGCCGCCGTCCTGGCCGGGCGACTCCCAGTAGGCGCACGAGTAGACCATGCTGGGGCCGAGCACCAGGGAGTAGAAGTCGTTGCCGACGTCGTAGTGGTGGCTGATGGCCTGTTTGTCGCGGCGCAGCGTGTGCTGCAGGCCGGTGCGGCGGCGCACCTCCTCGCGGGGCGGCGGCGGTGGCGGGAAGGGGCCCGCGAGGTCGAGGAGTTCCCGGGCGGCGGACCGGACCTCCGGGTTCCGCAGCAGGGCGAACAGGCTGCGTCCGGCGGACGTTTCGTCGTCGCTGTCGTCGCGCTCCCACAGCAGGGATCCCACGGTGTCCAGGACGCCGTACAGGTCGCCGTCCACGTCGAGCTCCCCGGCCACCCAGGCCCGGGCCAGGCCCAGCTCGCTCGGCCGCCACAGGATGCGGCGCAGCGCCCGGCGGTGCCGCACGACGAGAACGGGGGCGTCCGGCGGACCGGCTTCGCTTCCGTCCCAGGCCCTGATGCGGATCGGGAGCGGGGCTCCCAGCATCTTCCCGGCGAGAGTGTGGAGCCGCGACGCGGCGTCGACCATGGCACACCTCCGTGACGAACGGTCCGTTGGGGGATCCCTACCCCTCAACAGCGCCGGAGCCCGTCTGCTTCCCCGTCAGGGGGCCCTGGTTTCGCCCGGGTGGCTGGCCGCGGGTACGCCGAAGGGGCGTGAGCCCCACGGACGGCTCACGCCCCTTCGGCGTGGTGTGCTGCGGCTGGTCGCCCTGCGGGCGGTCAGCCCGCCTTGGCCTTCTCGGCGGCCGGCTCCTTCTTCGCCGCCGCGGCGGCGGTGACGGGGGAGGCGGCCTCGTAGAACTCCTCGCGGGGGTTCTCCATGGCGCCGAGGGAGACGACCTCGCGCTTGAGGAACATGCCCAGCGTCCAGTCGGCGAAGACCCGGATCTTGCGGTTCCAGGTCGGGACGGCCAGACCGTGGTAGGCGCGGTGCATGTACCAGGCGAGCCGGCCCTTGAGCTTGATCTTGGTCTTGCCCAGGACGATCATTGCGACGCCCTTGTGCAGGCCGAGGCCGGCGACGGCGCCCTTGTTGGCGTGCTTGTACTCGCTCTGCGGGAAGCCGCGCATCCCGGAGATGACGTTGTCGCCGAGGGCCTTGGCCTGACGCAGCGCGTGCTGCGCGTTCGGCGGGCACCACTTGCCCTCGCCGGCGGCCAGGTCGGGGATCTGGGCGTTGTCGCCGGCGGCCCAGGCGTAGTCGAGGCCGTTGACCTGGAGGGACGCCGTGGTGTCGACGTGTCCGCGGGGGCCGAGCGGGAGGCCGAAGCGGGCGAGGGCCGGGTTCGGCTTGACGCCGGCGGTCCACACGATGGTGCCGGAGTCGACCTCGAGGCCGTTGCTGAGGACGACGTGGCCGTCGACGCAGGAGCTCATGGACGTCTTGAGGTAGACCTCGACGCCGCGGTCCTGCAGGTGCTCGCGGCCCCACTCGCCGAGCTTCGGGCCGACCTCGGGGAGGATCTTCTCGGCGACGTCGACGAGCACGAAGCGCATGTCCTCGCGCTTCACGTTCGGGTAGTACTTCGCGGCATCGCGTGCCATGTCCTCGACCTCGCCGATGGTCTCGGCGCCGGCGAATCCGCCGCCGACGAAGACGAAGGTCAGCGCGCGCCGGCGGACCTCCTCGTCGGTGGTCGAGTCGGCCTTGTCGAGCTGCTCGAGGACGTGGTTGCGCAGGCCGATGGCCTCCTCGACGCCCTTCATGCCGATGCCGTTCTCGGCCAGGCCGGGGATCGGGAAGGTGCGCGAGACCGCGCCCATGGCGATGACCAGGTAGTCGAAGGGCAGCTCGTACGCCTCGCCGACCAGCGGGGAGACGGTGGCGACCTTGTGGTCCTGGTCGACGGTCGTGACCCGCCCGGTGAGGACCTCCGCCTTGGGCAGCACGCGTCGCAGCGGGACGACGACGTGGCGAGGCGAGATCGAGCCGGCGGCGGCTTCGGGAAGGAAGGGCTGGTACGTCATGTACGAGCGCGGGTCGACGACGGTCACGGTCGCCTCGCCGTACCGCATCTTCTTCAGGATGCGGCGTGCTGCGTACAGGCCGACGTACCCGCCACCCACTACGAGGATTCGGGGACGCTCCGTGGTGCTCATGATTCGAGTATCCAGCACCCGGACGGGTGCCCCTCGTGAGGGGGTTCACAAGGATGTGGGCACCTTCTGTTACACTGCCCGCCCTTCATGATCGACTGTCGTGACGGGTCCGATACGTGCGGGGAACCATGAGTGCCTCCCGCACGTTGAGCGTCCTTTTGAGCTGCGGAGACGATGTCCGTTTGCGGTGGACCAGTCGGGCCGGGTGCGGAGCGGCCGCGGGCTCGGATGTGCACTGAGTGCCACCCGTGAGCGCGGTGCCGTCCCCGTTTCCGCCGTGTGGGGGCTCGCAGGGCCGCTACCGGGGCTTTTTCCTTGTGAAGAACTTCACGAAGTTCGTGTCAGACTCCACGCGAGCCCGTCGAGAATGTCGTGTTCGCTCACCACGACCTCCGGTGCCCCGGTGCGGTCCACGATCTCCCGCAGGATCAGCGCACCGGCGGTGATCACGTCCACCCGGCCCGGGTGCATGACCGGGATCGCCGCCCGTTCCTCGTGGGTGGAGGCCAGCAGCCGGTCACCGATCCCGGCGACCTGCTCGGCCGTCAGACGGCTGTGGTGGATGGCCGCCGAGTCGTAGGCGTCCAGTTCCAGGGCGATGCCGGCGAGGGTGGTCACCGTGCCCGCGAGTCCGACCAGGGTGCCGGCCTCGGACAGCGGCACGGCGCGGGCCGCCTCGTCCAGCGCGGCGCGGATGTCGTCGCGCAGCGCGGCGACCTGGGCCGGGGTGGGCGGGTCGGACAGGGTATGGCGCTCGGTCAGCCGCACGCAGCCGATGTCGACGGAGCGGGAGGCCCGCACGTGCTCCTCGCCCAGCACGAACTCGGTCGAGCCGCCGCCGATGTCGACGACGAGGAACGGCCGGTCCAGCGGCGCAGCGGCGAGCTCGCGCGTCGCGCCGGTGAAGGACAGCTCCGCCTCCTGCTCGCCGGTGAGGACCTCCGGCTCGACGCCCAGCACGTCCAGCACGCCGCGCACGAAGTCCGCCCGGTTCTCCGCGTCCCGGGTGGCGGAGGTGGCCGCGAACCGCAGCCGCTGGGCGCCGTGCTCCCGGATCACCTCGGCGTAGCCGCGGCAGGCGGCCAGGGTGCGCTGCAGCGCCTCGGGGGCGAGCCGGCCGGTGCGGTCCACGCCCTGGCCCAGCCGGACGATCTCCATGCGGCGGTCCAGCTCGCGGAAACCGCCCGTGGCCGGGTCCAGGTCGGCCACCAGCAGGCGGATGGAGTTGGTGCCGCAGTCGATCGCGGCCACGCGTGTCATGCCGTCTCCTCCAAGGTCACGCACGGGCCCTTGCGCCACCACTCGGGCAGCATCGCGAGCGCCTCGTCGCCGAGCGGGTTGACGCCGGGGCCGGCGACCAGCGAGTGGGCGACCAGGACGTGCAGGCACTTCACCCGGTCCGGCATGCCGCCGGCGCTGGGGAAGCCGACGAGCACCTCGATGGCGTCCCGGCGTGCGAGGTAGTCCTCGTGCGCGGCGCGGTAGGCGGCGGCCAGCTCCGGGTCCTCGCCCAGCCGGGCCGTCATCTCCTTCATGACGCCGTCGGCCTCCAGCGTGCCGATCGCGGAGGCGGCGCGCGGGCAGGTCAGGTAGTACGTCGTCGGGAACGGCGAGCCGTCCGGCAGCCGCGGCGCGGTCTCCACCACGTCCGGCAGTCCGCAGGGGCAGCGGTGTGCGATCTCCCGCAGGCCGCGCGGCGGGCGGCCGAGCTGCTCCTGGAAGGCCGCGACGTCCGCGTCGGTGGGCGGGGTCGGCTCGGTCTGGGGCGGAGGGGTGTCCATCGTCGGCGGTGTCTCTTCGCTGGCTCGGCGTACTCGGCTACGGCTACCGAGAGCCTACGTGGCCGCCGGCGCGGTCGGAACGCGCGCCCTGGGCTGCCTGGTCCGCCGTGTCGAGGGTTCGCCACATCGAGCCGTACCAGGACTCCTGCTGCTCCGGCTCGCTCTCCGGCGGCCTGGCGGCCCGCGCGTGGCCCGAGGAGGGGCCGCGCATCTGGTAGCCGGTCTCGCCCGGGAAGAGGAAGTGCAGCCGCTTCCTGGCCTGCTGCCGGACGTAGGCGTCGTCCTGCCAGCGGGCCTTCTGCTCGCGCAGCTCACCGACGCGGTCCTGCCGCTGCTGCAGCTCCTGCCGCTGGTCGGCGATCTGCAGCCGTTGCGCGACGTACTGTCGCATCGGGTAGGCGAGCGCGACGACGAGGGAGCACAGGACTAGGGCCAGCAGCGCCGCTCTGCCGGTGAGCCGGCTGCGCCGCGGGCCGCGGACCCGGCGGCTCTTCGAGCGGTACACCCGCTCGGCGGCCTGTGAGCCGAGCGCCCGCAGCCGGGTGGCGGTGGAGAACCGGTCCGCGGAAGCGTCACTCCGCTGTCGTCGCATGCGCTGTCCCGTCCTCATGGCCCTTCACGTGCGTACGTCCCCGCCACCGTACGGGAACGGTGACGGGGACGTACGGCCGACGACGCGGAGCGTCAGCCGGGTGGTTCAGCCCTTGAAGCGCGGGAAGGCGGCGCGGCCGGCGTAGACGGCGGCGTCGTCGAGGATCTCCTCGATGCGCAGCAGCTGGTTGTACTTGGCGACACGCTCGGAGCGGGCCGGTGCACCGGACTTGATCTGGCCGCAGTTCGTGGCCACGGCCAGGTCGGCGATGGTTACGTCCTCGGTCTCGCCGGAGCGGTGCGACATCATGCACTTGAAGCCGTTGCGCTGCGCCAGCTCCACGGCGTCGAGCGTCTCGGTCAGCGAACCGATCTGGTTGACCTTCACCAGCAGCGCGTTGGCGGCCTTCTCCTCGATGCCGCGGGAGAGGCGCTCGGGGTTGGTGACGAACAGGTCGTCGCCGACGAGCTGCACCTTCTCGCCCAGCGTCGCGGTCAGCGTCTGCCAGCCGGACCAGTCGTCCTCGTACAGCGGGTCCTCGATGGAGACCAGCGGGTAGGCGCCGACCAGCTCCTCGTAGTAGGCGGCCATCTGCTCGGCGGTGCGGTTCTCGCCCTCGAAGACGTAGGCGCCGTCCTTGTAGAACTCCGAGGCGGCCACGTCCAGCGCGAGCGCGATGTCCTGGCCCGGGGTGTAGCCGGCCTTCTCGATCGCCTCGAGGATGAGGTCGAGGGCCTCCCGGTTCGAGCCGAGGTTCGGGGCGAAGCCGCCCTCGTCGCCGAGGCCGGTGGCCAGGCCGCGCTCCTTGAGGACGCTCTTGAGCGCGTGGTAGACCTCCGCGCCCCAGCGCACGGCCTCGGAGAAGGACTCCGCGCCGATGGGGGCGATCATGAACTCCTGGATGTCCACGTTGGAGTCGGCGTGCGACCCGCCGTTGAGGATGTTCATCATCGGGACCGGCAGGTGGTGCGCGTTCGGACCGCCGAGGTAGCGGAACAGCGGCAGGTCGGAGGCCTCCGAGGCGGCGTGCGCGACGGCCAGCGAGACGCCGAGGATGGCGTTGGCCCCGAGGGAGGACTTGTCGGCCGTGGCGTCCAGGTCGAACATCGCCTGGTCGATCAGCCGCTGCTCGGTCGCGTCGTAGCCGACGAGCTCCGGGCCGATCTGCTCGATGACGGCGAGGACGGCCTTCTCGACACCCTTGCCGCCGTAGCGGCCGGTGTCGCCGTCACGGAGCTCGAGGGCCTCGAAGGCGCCGGTCGAAGCACCGGACGGTACGGCGGCACGGCCGGTGCTGCCGTCGTCGAGGCCGACCTCGACCTCGACCGTGGGGTTGCCTCGCGAGTCGAGGATCTCGCGGGCTACGACGACGTCGATGGACGGCACGAGGATCTCCTTCGTGTGTGTCTGGCGTTCTGCACGCGAAGCCTAACCGCCATCACGGCTCCCGGGTTTGTTCCGGGCCGGAATTAAACACTCCGTGACGAAACCGTGTCGCTACCCGGCGTCGTCTCACCAGTGCAGGAGCTGGCCCGGCAGGATCAGGTCCGGGTCGTCGCCGACCGTTTCGCGGTTCGTCTCGTACAGCGCGTGCCAGCCGCCGTCCACGTGGTTCTCCGCCGCGATGGCGGAGAGCGTGTCGCCGGGCCGCACCAGGTGCTCGCCGTCCGCGTCGGCGGCCCGTCCGTGCCGGCCGTGGCCGCTGCGGGAGGAACGGCCGCTCTCCTCGTCGTGGTCCCCGCGCGTGTCGTGGGCGCCGCGGTGCCGGCCGCCCTCGGCGGCGTCCGTGCCGGACTCGTCGGCCGGCGGATCCGTCGCGTCCGCCGTGCCGCCGCCGGCATCGGTCGCGTCCGGGCCGGCCGGCTCGTCGGCGGTGTCCGACGGCGCGTCAGGCGTGGGGGACTCCGCAGGCGTCGAGGGGGACGGCGACGGCGCGGGCGTCGACGTCCCGTCTCCGGCCGAGGGTGACGGGTCGTCGGTGGGCGTGTCCGTCGGGGTGTCCGTCGACGTGTCCGCCGGCGGGTCGAGCAGGCCGCCGAGCAGGTCGTCGTCGGGCACGCCGGGATCGACGTCGGGCGCCTCGGTCGACTCGCCCGTCAGCCCGGCGCTCATCGAACAGTTGGGCCACGCGTCGGGGCCGAGCGCGTCCAGGATCTTCTCGGCCACCGCGATCTGCTCGCTGCGGCTGGCCAGGTCGGGCCGGGCCGCGTACTCCGTGCCGCCGTAGCTCTTCCACGACTGCAGGGTCAACTGGAGTCCGCCGTAGTAGCCGTTGCCGGAGTTCGCGCTCCACGTGCCGCCGCTCTCGCACTGGGCGACCCGGTCCCAGGTGCCGGAGTCGGCGGCGTGTGCCGCCGAGGCGGCGAACAGCGGCAGGGCCATGCCGGCGCCGGCCACGCCCGCCGTGACGACGAACGCGGGTGCCTGGCGGGGGCGGCGGTGACGACCGTTCCCGGAGCGCATGGTGGGGCCTCTCGTAGCCGGATGGATCGAGCGTCGAACGTAGTCGCGAGTCACTTCCGTCACAAGTGAGTGTCGCAAGGATCACGCGAAGGTCACCGGCAAACTGCGCAATCCACGCATGATGAGCCCGCCACGCCACCTCAGCTCGCTCTCGTCGGCGGACAGTTCCAGATCCGGCAGCCGCCGGAAGAGGGTGGCGAGGGCGACCTGGCCCTCGAGCCGGGCCAGCGGTGCGCCGAGGCAGTAGTGGATGCCGTGCCCGTACCCGAGGTGCCGGCTGTCGGTGCGTGTCAGGTCCAGCACGTCGGGGCGGTCGAACTTCGCCGGGTCCCGGTCCGCGGACGCCAGCACGACCAGCACCGGCTCGCCCCGGGCGATCGGCTGCCCGCCGAGCTGCAGGTCCTGGGTGGCGAAGCGCCAGGTGGCCAGCTCCACCGGCCCGTCGTAGCGCAGGAGTTCCTCGACGGCGGCGGCCAGCCGGTCCTGGTCGCCGCTCTCGACGATGCCGGCGAAGCGTGCGCGCTGCGGCCGGTCGCGCAGCAGGGAGAGCGTGCCGTTGCCGATGAGGTTGACGGTGGTCTCGAACCCGGCGAACAGCAGGATGAAGGCCATCGCCGCGACCTCGTTCCCGCTCAGGTGCTCGCCGTGGTCGGAGGCGCGGATCAGCCCGGAGATGAGGTCGTCGCCCTCCTCGGCCCGCTTGCGGTCGATGAGCTCCGCCAGGTAGCCGCGCATCTTCTTCACGGCCCGGCCGACCCCGCCGCGCGGCCCCCCGCCGTGCCGGATCATCATCCCGGCCCAGTCGCGGAAGTCGTCCTGGTCCTCGGCGGGCACCCCCAGCAGGTCGCAGATGGCGTAGATGGGCAGCGGGAAGGCGTACTCGTGGATCAGGTCGGCGGTGCCGCGGCCGGCGAAGCCGTCGACCAGGCCGTCGGCCAGTTCCTGGACGCGCGGCGCGAAGGCGGCGACCCGGCGCGGGGTGAACGCCTTGGCGACCAGCCGGCGCAGCCGCGTGTGGTCGGGCGGGTCGATGTTGAGCAGATGCGTCATCAGGTTGGCGCTGCGCTCGCCGGGGATGCCCACCTTGCCCTTGCCGTGGCTCGCGCCCTCGCGGTGCAGCGCCGGGTTCTTGCTCAGCCGCTGGTCGGCGAGTGCCTGCCGGGCGTCCGCGTACCGGGTGACCAGCCACGCCTCCACGCCGCTGGGCAGCCGCGTGCGGTGCACGGGCGCGTGCTCGCGCAGCCAGGCGTAGGCCGGGTAGGGGTCGGCGGCGAACTCCCACCCGAACAGCGTGGGCGGGGTGCGGGACGGATCGGCGGGGCACTGCTCGGACATCCTCACGACGGTATCCCGTCGCCGGACACGGGACGGCCCCGGCGCAGTGCGCCGGGGCCGGGGTGGGCAAGGGGGGGAGTTATCCGTGGCCGGGGCCGCCGCTGCCGAAGCCGCCGCTGCTGCCCTCGTTCCAGCGGGGTGTCTCGCTCTCGTCGTGTTCACCGGAGGTGTCGGCGAGCTCGTGCGGGAGCCGCCGTCGTCCGTCCTTCTCGGTGTCGTAGGACTTGCGGCGTTCCCGCTCGTACTCCACGGGGGTGTCCGGTCCCTCGGGGCCCCGTTCGCTGCTCCGCATGTCGCCCCGGTCGCGCAGCCGCATGCCGACGACCACGGCGCCGATCAGCCCGAGGACGATCACGATGCCGATCACGAACGGCACGATGCCGACCAGGTAGTCGCGATTCGCCGCAAGCACGACATTCATTGCGTACATGCCCGACGAGTGCCCCGGACCGACCGGGTCACTCTCGGTTCGTCAGATGCCGTGCGAGGCGATGACGCGGTCGGCCAGCGCGTACAGCTGTTCGTCGCCGACGGTGAAGGTGAGGGAGAAGGCGCCCGAGACACCCGAGCCGCCCAGCAGCACGGGGGAGATGCCGGCGTCGAGCGCGTCCGCGAGCCGCTCGGCCGTTTCCCGGTGCCCGGGCGACATGCACAGGGTCGTGCCGTCCTCGAACAGGTAGACGTCGAGCGTGCCCAGCGGTCCGGGCCGCACGTCGACGAGCGGGGTGGCGGTGTCGGCCAGTTCGCCGAGCCGTTCGACGGTGCGCTCGTGCTCGGCCACGGTCTGTGCGCCGGGGCCGCCGGGTGCCGGGACGACCGGATCGCCGGAGAGGGTGTAGTCGGGGTGTGACGGGTGCCGGCGCCGGGCCGCGGCCAGCTCGGCCGACTCCGGTCCGGTGCCGTGCTCAGGGCCGAAGGCCTGGTCGTCGAGGGGGCCGACGGCCTCGTCCTCGCCCTGCCGGGGGATG
>DASSBO010000389.1:0-4801 GCA_035698655.1 Streptomyces sp. | reverse complement strand
CCTTTCCCTAGATGAGGTCCATGGCGGCCACCTCGTCGGGGCTGCCGTAGCTGACGGGGCCCTGGAAGCGGCGGCGGGCGGTGGCGAACCACCACACGGTGGCGATGAGCAGTACCGCGGCCAGGGCGATGGGCGCGTAGTTGAACGAGGAGGGGGTGATGGGCGCCGCCTGCGGCAGCATGAACAACACGTTGCTGACGACGATCCACACGACGGCCACCACACCGACCGGCTTGCCCAGCCGCCCCAGGCTCCACGGCCCGGCCTCGAAGTCGGTCAGCCGCAGGCGCAGGAAGATGGGCACGCCGTAGGCGAGGAACAGGCCGCACACGTTGACGCTCACGATCGCGGTGAAGGCGGTGTGGGACCACCAGCCGGGCACGACGAGCGCCATCGAGCACACGGCCGCGAGCCAGACCGCCTTCACGGGGGTGCGGGTGCGCGTCGAGACCGAGTGCCACCAGCGGGAACCGGGCATGGCGCCGTCGCGGGAGAAGGCGAAGATCTGCCGGGTGTTGCTGGTCATGTTCGCCAGGCCGCAGAACAGCATGGCGCCGATCACGATGAGCAGCAGCAGTTTCGCGGCGCCGAGTCCGAGGGAGTCGATCAGGATCTGCACCGGCGGCGCGGCGGCCGCGGCCTGCTGCGCGTAGTCGCCGATCGAGTACACCAGGGCGAGCATGAGGACGAGGCCGGCGGTCGCGGAGCAGGCGATGGCCCGCACGATGCCGCGCGGCGCGTTGACGGTCGCCTGCACCGTCTCCTCGGACATGTGGAAGCTGCCGTCGAAGCCGGTGAACGTCCAGCTCGTGACGAGGAGGCCGAGCATGCCGCCGTAGATCGCGTTGGTGAACCCGGTGTTGTTGGCGAAGTGGGTGACGAACGACGTCGACTGGTGCTGGTCGTGGCCCAGCGACAGGGCCAGCACGATCACGACCATGCCGATGAGCAGCCACCACACCGAGATGCGGTTGAGGATGGCGACGAGGTGGACGGTGTAGGTGTTGGCCAGCGCCTGGAGCACCAGGATGACGGCGGTGATCAGGACCGTGCGCTGCTGTGTCACCTCGTAGGAGGGCCACTGCATGGCGACGAACGCCTGGATGAAGGTGGCCGCCGCGTAGCCGGTGGCGGCCGTGCCGCCGACCTGTCCGACGAAGTTGAGCCATCCGGTGTACCAGGACCAGGCGCCTTTGTGCCGTTTGGCGAGTTTCCCGGCGGAGAAGTACAGCGCGCCGCTCGTCGGGTATGCGGAGGCGATTTCCGCCATCGAGGCGCCGACGAGCAGCACCATCAGCGAGACGCCTATCCAGCCGAACACCAGAATGCGCGGTCCGCCGGCGTTCATGCCGAAGCCGAAGGAGGAGAAGATTCCGGAGATGATGTTGATGATGGTGAACGAGATGGCGAAGTTGTCGAACGCCCGGAACCGGCGGGTGAGTTTCCGCGGATAACCCATCGCGTGCAGCGTCGCGTCGTCGTCGAGAGCCGCGGGATTGCCGCGCTTTCGGGTTTTCGTGCGGGGAAGGAATGCGGAGCCGGACACGAGCGCAACCTTTCGTATGAGGGGACGTCGGGTCGTACGGGAGGACGGCGGTCAGTCGGCGCCGCTGGGCACCATGAGTCCGCAGGCACGTCTGGCCCTGGAGAGCTGCCGGGCAGGGTCGCCCCAGGCGCCCCACGGCATCCGCGAGGCGTAGCGGCCCATGGCGAGGAGGACCGGCCTGGCCTCGGACGCGCAGTTGGCCATCACGAGGGCGTGCGCGAGGTAGGCGAGGTCGAGCACGGGCGTGTGGCGATAGCCGACGGCCTGCGGCAGCCAGTGTTCGTAGGCGCTCAGCGCCGTCGACTTCCACTGCGGCTGTTCCCAGGTGCGGTGGGCGAGCGGCGAGTCGGGGTCGTGCTCCTCCACCAGGGCGACGAGCGGGAGCAGCCGGAGCGGGGAGGTGACGGGGGCGCGCTGGCCGAGGAAGGCGGCCACGTCCCACGCCGCGTTGGCGGAGCCGCCGTGGCGGGTGAAGAAGAAGGTGAGGAAGCGGTGGTGTGCCTCGCGGTTCCACGGGTCGAGGCGCAGGATGTGGGCGAGCAGCACCCACGGGCCCGGCGGGGCGGTGAGCAGGCCGCGCGGTGCCGGGTCCTGCGGCCTGCGCACGCGGGCGAGCGTCAACTGGGCCAGGTGCGGGGTCGGGTCGGCGGGGGCGGCCTGGGCGGCACGGCGGCAGGCGGCCAGCGCGATGCGTTCCAGGTCGGGCGCGAAGGAGTCGCGGGCGTCGGCGGCCCGCACGGCCCGCAGAGCGGCCACACGTGCCCACATGAGGGTGGACTCCGGGCTCGGTTCCTCGGCGAGCCAGCGTTCGACCAGATCGGAGTCGGCGGACTCGGACGCCAGGACGAGCGAGCGGTGGGCGCGTAAGGCGAAATCTCGCCGGGCACTCAGCAGAATTTGTTGAGCGCTGAAATACCTGCCGGCGCGGACGTCGACACAAGCACGCGCCAACTCGCCGTCATCGGCGGATGGATGCCAGACATACTGCCCTTCGAAAGCACCAGCCGTCATGCTCCCCCTGCCGGTTCAGCCGTCCCCGATTCGTCGCCGCCGTCCGAAAACACCCCAAGTGCGCATGCGGAAAGGGCCGGAAGTCACGCCGGCCCCTCGGCAGCAGGTCACCGACAGACTACTCAGCGCACAGCCCCTCGTGAACCGGGTGTCGGAACTCCTTGCGGCACGCGGAGCGTTGCCCGTTCGGCGACGGTGGTGCGGCCGCCACCACGAAGAGGGGTGCAGTCCCCCTTTTCCGGACGTGTCGAGCCGGTCGAAGATCACGTCATGACCGCAAACCTGTCACCCCGTCACCTCAGGACGTCCGTCCGCCGCCGGCCGGCGGGCCGGGTCGCCGCTGCGACGGCGGCCGCGCTGCTGCTCGGGTCGCGCGCCGCGCCTCCGGCGGTCGCCGCGACCGCCGCCGCCTCACCGGCGGCCACCGCCGCCACGCAGGCCACGACCACCGGCCCGCGCGGCAAGCTGCTCTCCGTCACGCCACTGCGGCGGTGGTCCCGGGCCGAGGTGGCGGCGTTCGTCTCCGGCAACGAGGTGCATGCCGACCCGGCCACGATGCGGTACGGCGCCAGCACCTACCGGCTGACCTACGCCACCGTCACGCCGCAGGGCGAGCCCACCACCGCCTCTGCCCTGTTCGTGCTTCCGGACGGCGGGCCGCACCATCTGTCGACCGTGTCGGTCACCCACGGCACCACGTTGTACCGGGGCAACGCGCCGTCCACGGGCGAGAACGTCACCCTCATCGGCGCGCTGCTGTACGCCGCGGGCGGGCGCGCCGTCGTCGCCCCCGACTACCTGGGGCTGGGCACCGGGCCAGGGCCGCACCCGTACGTCGACACCCACTCGTCCGTGACCGCCTCGCTCGACGCGCTGGTCGCGTCCCGCAAGGCGGCCGTCCGGCACGGCCGGCACCTGACGCGGGACGTCTACGCAACCGGCTTCTCCCAGGGCGGCCAGGTGGCGATGGCGGTGGGCCGCGCACTGCAGCGCGGCGCAGAGCCGTACTTCCGGCTGCGCGCCCTGGCACCGATCAGCGGGCCCTACGACATCGCCGGGGCCGAACTCCCCGCCCTCTTCGACGGCCGGATCGACGACCAGTCGGCCGTCATCTACCTCGCGTACTTCCTGACGGCGCAGAACAGGCTGCACCCGCTCTGGGACGACCCGCGCGAGGTCTTCCGCGAGGGGTACGCGGGAAAGCTGACGGAGCTCTTCGACAGCGACCACACGCCGCAGGAGATCCTCCCCCAACTGCCGGGAACAGTGCGGGAGCTGCTCACCGACGAGTGGTACGAGAAGGTCCGTCACCCGTCGGGGACACTGGCCGCAGTGATCCGGCGCAACGACGGGGTGTGCCGCTGGGCGCCGCGCGTCCCGGTCCGGCTGCACACGGCGTCCGGCGACCGTGACGTGCCGATCGCCAACGCGCGCAGTTGCGCCCGTGACCTGGCCGCGCGCGGCGTGCACGCGGCCGTGATCGACCACGGCGACGTGGACCACGGCGGGGCCTACCGGGCGTCGCTGCCCGGCATCGCCCGCTGGTTCGCCCGCCTGGGCACCCCGCGGCACGCCTGAACGCCGACGAGGGGCCGGCGGGTGCCGGCCCCTCGTCCCCCATGTCCCCCTCGGGCCTCAGGTCGCGCGCAGTTCCTCGACGGAGGTGCTGCGGCGCAGGACGAGGACGCTCACACCGACGGCTGCCAGCACCAGCGCGAGCACCCCGGCGCCGTACAGGGCGAGTTCGCCCCACGGGACCTGCGCGTCGCGCACGATGTCGGGGGTGTCGGCCGCCCCGGACACCCGCACTTCCGTCTTGAGCGACCGGCCCAAGGCCGTGCCCACAGCGAGCGCGAGCAGCAGGGCCGGCACGAGCGGGGCCAGTGTCTGCCAGACCAGCGACCTGCCGATGACGCCGCGCGGCACGCCGGTGGCGGCGAGGGCCGTGTGGGCGCGGCGGCGCGAGGCGACGGCCTCGGCGAGGGCGACGAGCACGCCGGCGGCCGCGATGGCGAACGCCAGGATCACCGCAGCGTCGACGAGGTTCATCGCGTCGAGGTAGAAGGTGTCCGGCCCGTAGTCCATGTGGGAGGCCTGCGAGGCTGCCTCGTACGCGGCCTTCCGCGCCTCGAAGAGGGAACGGAAGGCGGCGGAGCCGCCGGCAAACAGCGCCGCTGTCAGCAGGGCGCCGTGGACGCGGCTGCCCTGCCACGGGTCGGCGGTCAACCGCCGTGCGGCCAGCAG
>DASSBO010000388.1:0-9005 GCA_035698655.1 Streptomyces sp. | reverse complement strand
GCGCCAGTGCTCGGCGGCCGCCATGGCCACGCCGTCCCCGGCCAGGCCGACCGGGCGGGACGGGCCGACCAGGTCACGCAGCCGTGGCAGCAGCGGAAAGTCCTGCCACGCCGGGATGTTGATCGGCCCGACCGTCCCCTGGGAGGCGTCCAGCGGACCGGCGCAGCCGACGCCCACCGCACGGACGGACGGCCACAGCGGGTGCGCCGTCAGTTCCGCGACGGCGTCCGCGACCGCGCCCATCACCGCCTCGGGGTCGGCCGACGCGGCCGGCGTGGGCCGCCGGGTGCGGAAGCGCACCTCGCCCGCCGCGTCGGTGATCCCCGCTGCGATCTTCGTGCCGCCGATGTCGATCCCCGCGAGCAGTTCCCCTCTCAACTGGCCGCCCGCGCGGTCAGGCGAAGCGTGAGGATCTGGAACGGGCGCAGGGTCAGCGGGACAGCGCCCCCTTCGACGTGCACGGACTCCTCGGGGAGTTCGCGCTCCAGCAGGTCCGTCACGACGGCCGACGCGAGGGGGAAGCCCGTCGTCAGCCGCGCCTTCGCCCGGCCGCCGTGCGCCTCGTACAGCCGCACCACCACGTCGCCCGACTCGTCGTCGGCCAGCTTGACCGCCTCGACGACGACGGCCTCCTCGTCGACGCTCACCAGCGGGCTCACGTCGGCGGCGGCCGAGCCGGTCACCGTCCGCTCGGGCAGGTTGAAGTGGTAGCCCTCGCGCACCGCGTCGCCGATGTCCGCGCCCACCACGAAGCCGTACCGCAGCCGGTGCCGGCCCTGGTCGGCCTCCGGGTCCGGGAAGCGGGGTGCGCGCAGCAGGGAGACGCGCGCCGTGGTCGTCGTGCCGCCGTCCGCGCGCACGTCGCGGGTGACGTCGTGCCCGTGCGAGGAGTCGTTGACCAGGGCCGCGCCCCAGCCGGGCTCGCCGACGTGCAGGAAGCGGTGGGCGCAGAACTCGAACCGGGCGTTGTCCCAGCTGGTGTTGGTGTGGGTGGGCCGCTGGACGTGTCCGAAGGGCACCTCGGAACTGGTGTGCTCGGCGCGCACGTCCAGCGGGAAGGCGGCCTTGAGGAACTTCTCCCGCTCGTGCCAGTCGATGTCCGCTTCGACGTCGAGCCGCCGCGTGTCCGCGCGCAGCGTGAGCAGCTGCTCGATCCGCGAGTCGCCGAAGGCCCGCACCACGCGCACACCGCCGTCGACGGCCGTCACCGACTCGGCCTCGAGAAGGTCCCGGACGGTATTGCGGTAGAAGGCGTCGACGTCCCAGGCGTCCCACTTGTTGGGGAAGTCCTGGTGCAGCTGCAGCAGGTTGGCGACCTCGCCGGGCGGCAGCGCCTCCCGGTCGGAGGCCACGTCGTAGGCAGAGGTGACCAGGCCGCGCCCGTCGATCCGGATCCGCAGCAGGCCGTTGTCCAGCACGAAGCCGCCGTCCCCGTCGGGCAGCGCCGCGACGGGCGCCTGCGGGTCGTCCGCGCGTGCCGCGCCGGCGAAGGCCGGGAGGCCGCCGCGGGCGTGCGGGGCGGCGTTGAAGACGACCTCGCTCTCGCCGGAGCCGGCCAGCGCCCGCTGCGCGGCGTCGATCAGTTCCCGCAGCTCGGCGCCGACGGCCGCGTACGCCTCCTCGGCCTCGCGGTGCACCCAGGCGATGGACGAGCCGGGCAGGATGTCGTGGAACTGGTGCACCAGCACCGTCTTCCACAGCCGGTCCAGCGCCGCGTACGGGTACGGCGCGCCGGTGCGGACGGCGGCCGTCGCGCACCACAGTTCGGCCTCGCGCAGCAGGTGTTCGCTGCGCCGGTTGCCCTGCTTGGTGCGCAGCTGGCTGGTCAGCGTGCCGCGGTGGATCTCCAGGTACAGCTCGCCGACCCACACCGGGGCATCGGCGCCGTACTGCTCCTGCGCCTTGGTGAAGAAGTCCGTCGGCGTCTCCAGTGTGACGTGCGGGGAGCCTTCCAGGTCCTTGAGCCGTTCGGCGCGGGCGAGCATCTCGCGGGTGGGTCCGCCGCCGCCGTCGCCGTAGCCGAAGGGGACGAGGGAGTGGTCGGCGCCCGCCTTGTCCTGGAAGTTGCGGACGGTGTGGGCGAGGTCGGCGCCGGACAGGTCGCTGTTGTAGTTGTCGACCGGCGGGAAGTGGCTGAAGATGCGGGTGCCGTCCATGCCCTCCCACCAGAAGGTGTGGTGGGGGAACTTGTTGGTGGTGTTCCAGGAGATCTTCTGGGTGAGGAACCAGCGCACGCCGGCCAGCTTCATCAGCTGCGGCATGGCGGCGTTGTAGCCGAAGGTGTCCGGCAGCCACATGTCGGTGGTCTCGACGCCGAACTCCTCGAGGTAGAACCGCTTGCCGTGCACGAACTGCCGGGCGAGCGCCTCGCCGCCGGTGATGTTGGTGTCGGGCTCGACCCACAGGCTGCCCGTCGGCACGAACTGCCCGGTGCGGGCCTTCTCCTGGGCGCGCGCGTACACCTCGGGCCGGTGTTCCTTGAGCCAGGCGAGCTGCTGCGCCTGGGACATGACGAACCGGAAGTCGGGGTGGTCGTCCATCAGCTGGGTGACGTTGGAGACGGTGCGGGCCACCTTGCGCACGGTCTCGCGCATCGGCCACAGCCACGCGGTGTCGATGTGGGCGTGCCCGACGGCGGAGACGCGGTGCGCGCTGGCGTGCGCGGGCGAGGCCAGCGCGGGGGCGAGGACCTCGCGTGCGGCGGTCGCGCTGCCGCCGACATCCTGCAGGTCGACGGCGTCCAGCGCCTTGTCCAGCGTCCGCAGCAGCTGCCAGCGGCGCGGCGCGCCCTCGGGCTGCTCGCGCATCAGCTGGCTGAGGACCTCCAGGTCCTGGACGAGCTCCCACACCTGCGCGTCGAAGACCGCGAGGTCCAGCCGGCGCAGCCGGTACAGCGGCGCGCCGCCGCCGGGGCCGCCGTCCGTCAGCCACGGTGCCCGGTCGCCCTTGTCCGTCGGGCTGAACGGCGGCTCGCCGGGGGCGTGCGGCATGAGGACGGGGTTGGCGGCGATCTCGATGTGGTAGGTGAACTCCTCGCCGCCTTGGGCCTTCTCGGCGATGGGGAACCACAGGTTGCGCGGGTTGATGGCCTTCACGGCGGTGCCGTCGGGCCGGTAGACCAAGCCCTCGGCGGAGAAGCCGGGGCCGTGGCCGGAGAAGCCGAGGTCGAGGACGGCCTCGACGCGCTGTCCGGCCCACTCCTGCGGCACCCGGCCGCTGACCTTGAGCCAACTGGTGGACCACGGCGGCCCCCAGCGGTGGCCGGTCTGCACCGGCTCGTACGGCGCGGCCAGGCCTTCGGCCACCGGCACCGGCTCGCCGGGCACGTTCCACAGCTCGACCCGGAGCGGGACGGACCGGGCGTGCACGGCGGGGCGGATGCGCTCGTTGAGCACGCGGTTCAGCCGCGCTTCGGTGACTGCGGGTTCGTTGTGCATGTGGGGATCTCTCCGTGACGAAGGTGGTGGGGGACGCCGGTCGTTCGAGGTTCAGCCCTTGAGTGCGCCGCCGAGGGCGAATCCGCCGCCGAGTTTCCGTGACAGCAGCACGTACAGCAGGACGACCGGAATGGAGTAGATGATCGAGAAGGCGGACAACTGGCCGTACTGGGTCGCGCTGTGTGCGCTGAGGAAGGTGAAGACGCTCACCGCGGCCGGCAGCTTCTCGGGCGAGAGCAGCAGGATGAAGGGAACGAAGAAGTTCCCCCACATGGTGATGAAGGTGAAGATCGTCACCACGGTGACGCCCGGCCACATCAGGGGGAGCACGACGCGCCACAGCACCTGCATGTTGTGCGCGCCGTCGATCCGGGCGGCCTCCTCCAGGACGACCGGCACGCCGTCCATGAAGTTCTTCATCAGCCAGATGCCGAACGGCAGTGCCGACGCGGCGAGGAAGAGGGTGGCGCCCGCCATCGAGTCGATCAGGTTGACCTGCACGAACATGCTGTAGACGGGGATCATCACGGCGGTGATGGGCAGCCCGGTGGAGAACAGGATCGTGTAGAGGAACGGCCGGCGCAGCCGGGAGCGGAAGCGCGAGAGCGGGTAGGCGGCCAGCACGGAGCACACCACGCACAGCAGCGTGCCGCCGCCGCACAGGATCAGGCTGTTGAGGATCGGCCCGAACGTCGTGTCGTAGTCGAGGATCGCCTCGAAGTTGGCCAGTGTCGGCGGCGAGGGCAGCGAGAGCGTGAACGTGGCGTGGGCGTCGACCGAAGCCAGCAGCATCCACAGCAGCGGCAGCACGTACGCCACGGAGACGACGAGCAGCACGCCGTTGACGCTCACCCGGCCCAGCAGCGCGCGCCGGCGCGCGGCGACGGGCGTCGGTTGCGAGGCGGCCATCAGGCGTCCTCCTCAAGCTTCAGCAGACGGATGTAGATGACGGAGAACAGCGCGCCGACGACCAGGAGGCACAGCGCGATGGCCGTTCCGTAGCCGATGAGGGCGTTCTGGAACGCCTGCCGGTACATGAAGATCGGCAGGGTCTCGCTCCGGTTGCCCGGGCCGCCGCCGGTCATGATGTAGATCAGCCCGAAGACGGAGAGCGTCTGCAGGGTGATGAGCATCAGGTTGCTCATGATGGAGCGGCGGATGATGGGCAGCGTGACGTGCCACAGCCGCTTCCACGGGCCGGCGCCGTCCACGGTGGCGGCCTCGACCAGCTCCTGCGGCACCTCGTTGAGCGCGGCGGAGAAGACCATCATCGAAAACGCCGTGCCGCGCCAGACGTTGGCGAGGCACACGGCGAGGATGGGCAGGGTGTACAGCCAGTTCTGCTGCGGCAGGCCCAGGCCGCCGAGGATGGCGTTCAGCGAGCCCTTGTCGAAGAAGAAGGCGTACATCAGGTAGCCGGCGACGACCTCGGGCAGCACCCAGGCGCCGACGACGACGGTGCTGGTGATGGCCCGGACCGGCGCGGAGGCCTGCTCCATCAGCACGGCGAGGGACAGCCCGAGGGTGTTCTGCCCGATGATGGCCGACCCGACGGTGAAGACCAGGGTCAGCCAGACGGCGTTGAGGAACCCGGAGTCGGAGAAGGCGCGGACGAAGTTGTCCAGCCCGACGAAGTGCGTGGCGGCGGCGCCGGTCAGCTGCAGGTCGGTGAAGGCGTAGTAGATGCAGTACGCGATCGGGCCGGCCAGGAACAGCACCAGCAGGATGACGGCCGGCGCCAGCGGGGCACCGCGCAGCAGCGCACGCACGGGGGGCGGCGTTGCGCCGGGGCGGCGCCCCCCGCCGCGGAGCGGGGGACCGCTGTCCTTGACGTCCCGGTGGGTCGTGGTGGTCGTCATCGCGCTCACGAGCCGGCCTTGACCACGTTCTTCGCACCGACCGCCGACTTGACGTCCTGGTCATACGCCGCGGCCGCCTTCTCCACGGAGCCACCGGTGGTCACCGTCTCCATGGCGCGCTGGATGGCGGTGGAGACCTGGTTGTACTTCGGCAGCGCGGGCCGGTAGTGCGTGTCGGCCAGCAGGCTGGTGAAGAACTTGTTGGTCGGGACCGCCTTCAGGTACTCCGGGTCCTTGGCGACGTCCTTTCGGGGCGCGATGTAGGCGTTGGAGGTGGCCCACTCGGTGGCGTTGTCCTTGGTCTGCAGCAGCTTCTGGAACGTGAACGCAAGGTCGGCGTTCTTCGCGTTGGCCGGGATGGCCCAGGCCCAGCCGCCGGACATGCTGACCTTGCCGCTGCCCTGGCCGTGCTGGGTCGGCATCGCGACGGTCCCCATGGTGGACTGCCACTCCTTCCACGGCTTGTCGCCCGTGGGCAGCCAGTGCTGCGGCAGCCAGGAGCCGTCGATGTCCATCGCGAGCTTGCCGCTGGGCAGCAGATCGGTGGCCACCTGGGTGCCGATGTTGGCGCCGAGCGCCTTGGACTTGGCCGGGCCCAGCCCCTGGCTGTAGACGGTCTTGACGAAGGTGAGCGCGTCCTTGAAGGCCTGGCTGCCCACGACCCACTTCTTCTTCGACTCGTTGTAGAGGCAGTTGTCACCTGCGGGCGTGCCGTACAGGAGCATCTCCATGCCCTGCATGGTGGACTGTTCGCCGCCCGCGGTGCCGGTGTAGATGTTCAGCGGCGTGACGCCGGGAACGTTCTTCTTGACCTTCTTCGCCGCGTCGAGGAGGTCGGCCCAGGAGTGCGGCTCGAAGGGCACGGGGACCCCGGCCTTCCGCAGGATGTCCTTGTTGTACCAGATGCCGCGGGTATCGGTGTCGGACGGTATGCCGTAGACCTTGCCCTTGTCGGTGACGGCCTTCTGTGAGGCGTCCACGTACTGCTTCCAGTCGGGCCAGTTCTTCACGTACGAGTCGAGCGGCTTGAGGTAGCCGCTGGCGATGTCGGAGTGGATGAAGGCGGTGTCCTCCATGACCAGGTCCGGGGCCGTCGAGGGCGAGCGCATCATCAGCTGGATCTTCGTGGAGTAGTCCTTCTCCGACGCCGTGATGGGGATGAGCTTGACCTTCTTGCCCGGGTTGGCCTTCTTGAACGCCTTGACCTTGTCCTTGAGGAAGGCCGTCTGCTGCTTGTTGCTCGCGTTCAGGTGCTGCCAGTAGGCGACCTTGATCGACTTCCCGTCGCCGGAGGAGCCGGCGCCGCAGCCGGTGGCGGTCAGGGCGGTGGCGGCCGTGACGGCCACGGCGGCAAGGACTCTCGTTCGCACTGTGATCTCCCGACGACGTAGGAGCGGAACTCGGATGGGGGAGTGGGGCGAAGCGGGGCCTGATCGAGGCCCGTCTCCGGCAGGGGCCGTTGCGCCCCGCGGTGGAACACAGCAAAATCCAATTGATGGATTAAGTCAACGCTACGTGCGTGTAAACTTCGCGAACATCCAGCCGCCCGGCAGTGCGCCCGGCCGAGCAGAAGGGGCAGGGAAGACGTGACATCCGGCGGCACCAACCTCCCCCGGGTCGGCGGCTACAACCAGGCCGTCGTCCTGGACGCCATCCGCACCCGCGGCCCGGTCAGCCGTGTCGAACTGGCCGCCCACACCGGCCTGACCAGCCAGACCGTCTCCAACGTGGTGCGCCGGCTGCTGGACGCCGGGCTGATCACCGAGGCCGGGCACGCCCCCTCCAGCGGCGGCAAACGCCGCACGCTGCTGTCCGCGCGCGCCGACGGCGCCTACGCCGTGGGCGTCCAACTCGACCCCGACTCCGTCGTCGTGGCGCTCGTGGACCTCGCCGGCCAGGCGCTCGGCAGCAGACGCCTGAGCCTGACCACCCCCGTCGAACCCGACGACCTCGTCGACCGCGTCACGCGCGCCGCCAAGCGGCTCGTCGCCCGCGCCGACGTCGACCCCGACCGCGTCCTGGGCACCGGCGTCGCCACCCCCGGTCCCATCGACGGGCCCAACGGCGCCATCGTCGACCCGCCCAACCTCCCCGGCTGGGGCACGGTGCCGCTGCAGCAGATGTTCTCCGACGCCATGGGCACACCCGTCGCCATGGACAACGACGCCACCGCCGCCGCCATCGGCGAGAAGTGGATCGGCGGCACCCGCCGCTCCGGCAGCTTCCTCTTCGTCTACGTGGGCACCGGCATCGGCGGCGGCCTCGTCCTCGGCGACACCGTCGTGCACGGCGACTCCGGCAACGCCGGCGAGTTCGGCCACATCGTCGTCGAACCCGCCGGCCGCACCTGCCACTGCGGCGGCCGCGGCTGCCTGGAGACGTACTGCGCACCCGCCGCCATCCTCGCCGACCTGCGCGAACGCCACGGCCCCGAGGCCGCCCGCCGCATCGGCCTCGACGGCAACGGCGACACCGCCTCCCTCGAAGGCGACTGGAAACGGCTGCGCCACGCCGTGCGCACCGGCGACCCGGCCGCCGACGACGTCGTACGGCAGGCCGCCCGGCGCATCGGCGAAGCCGCCCGCGGAGCCGTCAACCTCCTCGACTTCAGCCGCATCGTGCTCGGCGGGCGGGCCCTGCGCGGCATCGAACGCGTCCTCGTCGAGGAGATCGACGCGGCCGTCAACGGCGCCTCCATCGCCCGCGTCGTCCGCCGCGTCAGCGTCGAACGCAGCCTGATCGGCGACACGGTGGGCGCGGTCGGCGCCGCGTCCCTCGTCCTGCACGGCAACTACGCCCCCGGCTGGCGGATGCTCACCGAGCGGACCGCCGGGGCCGGTTCGGAGTAGCCTCCGACGGGCCCGACGGGCACGACGGGCACGACGGCCTGTCGGTCAGCGGCCGAGTTCGACGGCCAGCGCGTCCACCGTCTTGAGCGCCTCGGCCACGCAGTCTTCGGTGAACGCGCGCAGCAACCCGCGCATCTCCTCCTCGCGCCCCCGATCGCGCAGGCTGATCGCCTCGCGCTCGACCTCGGGGAGGCGGGCCGCCCAGCGCTGTTCCAGGGCGTCGAACGCCTCCCGGACGACCGGCTGGTTCCGGTCGAAGTCCGGGGCGCCGGGGCCCTCGTCGGTGCCCGTGCCCTTGCAACGTTCCAGCAGGTCGCGGAAGCGCCACCAGTACGAGCGTGCGTCGAAGGCATCCTTCGGTGCGTCCTCGGGCCGGCAGGGCCGGTGGCCGGCAGTGCCCGCGGTGCCGGCGGTTCCGGCGGTTCCGGCGGCGGCCACCGTCTCCGGCACGGCGCCCGCGTCGACGAACACCGGGACGTACACCCCCGTGCACGGCGTGACCGGCGACCACCACAGGTGGGGGAGACGCCGGCCCGCCTCGTCCGCGGTCGGCAGCACGAAGATGGTCGAGGCCGCGGTGTCGCCCCACGTGAAGTCCGAAGGGTGCGAGTGCATGCACAACGTGAGGAAGTCCGGGACAGCCGCGTTGAAGTATGGGCCGCCGAGGAAGGTGTCCTCGTAGTGGTCGCGCAGGATGCGCCGCGCGGTCGGCACGTCGACCTCGTCGGCCTGAGCCAGCAGTTGGCGGGAGCGCTGCAGGCGGATGTGCGACAGCTGCAGCGGGGTGCCGGGATCGACGTAGGCGCGGGCGAAGTCGAAGTCCGCCGTGCAGTCCTGCGACCACCAGCCCTGCTGCACGG
>DASSBO010000387.1:0-6262 GCA_035698655.1 Streptomyces sp. | reverse complement strand
ACCCTCGGCGACCGGCACTGGAGCGACGGCGAGCCGATCACCTCGCGCGACGTCGAGTTCTGGTTCAACCTGATCAAGGCCAACAAGAAGGCGTGGGCGGGCTACAACCCCGGCAAGGCACCCGACAACTGGACCTCGTTCAAGACGATCGACGACCACCACTTCGAGATCACCTTCGACCGGGCCTACAACACCCAGTGGATGCTCGCCGACCAGCTCAGCTCGATCACCCCGCTGCCGCAGCACGTCTGGGACAAGACCGGGGAGTCCGCCGAGGTCTCGGACGCCGACCGGACGACCGACGGTGCGAAGAAGGTCTGGTCATACCTGCTGTCCGCAGCCAAGAAGATCTCCGGCTACGACTCCGACCCGCTGTGGGAGACCATCAGCGGCCCGTATTCGCTCAGGTCGTTCTCGACCGCCGGCAAGGTGGTGCTCGCCGCCAACGGCAAGTACGACGGTGGTGAGAAGGCGCACATCGCGACCGTGAACCTGCTTCCGTTCACCACGGCGGACGCCGAGAAGAACGCGCTGCGGGCGGGCGGCGTCGACTACGGCTACATCGAGGCCACCGACCTCGACCAGAAGCAGCGGTTCACCGCACAGGGGTACCAGGTCAAGCCGTGGTCCGGCTGGGCCATCACCTACATGCCCTACAACTTCAACAACCCGGCCATGGGCGCCGTCTTCCACCAGCTGTACGCGCGGCAGGCCATCCAGCACTCGATCGACCAGAAGAGCCTGACGAAGGTCATCTTCAACGGCACGGCCGTTCCCACCTTCGGCCCCATCCCGCAGGGCCAGGCGTCCGACTTCCTCTCCGAGACGCAGAAGTCCAACCCCTACCCGTTCTCCACCGCCAAGGCCCGTTCGCTGCTCACCGGCCACGGCTGGACGGAGAAGAACGGCGTCATGGTCTGCACCGATCCGGGCACCGGGGACGCGCAGTGCGGTGAAGGCGTCGACAAGGGCACCAAGTTCGAGATGCGGGTCCTCGCACAGTCCGGCTCGACGGTGACCGACAACATGATGAGTGCCGTGCGGTCCTCGCTGGCGAAGAGCGGCATCAAGCTCTCGGTGAAGACCGCACCGGTCAACTCGGTGCTGTCCCAGACCCCGCAGTGCACCGCTGACCAGGACATCTGCGACTGGCAGCTCTCCTTCTTCGGCACCGCCGGCAGCTGGTACTTCTCCGCCTTCCCCAGCGGCGACAGCCTGTTCCAGACCGGCGGCGGATCGAACTTCGGCAACTACTCGAACCCGGAGGTCGACGACCTCATCACCGCCTCGACGGTCTCCGACACGACGAAGACCGTCCAGGCCTACAGCGCGGCGCTGGCCAAGGACCTGCCCGTCATCTGGCTGCCGGAGCCCGACTACCAGATCTCGGTCATCAAGAAGGGACTCGGCGGCTTCTCGCAGGACTCGCTCGCCGACTTCCACCCCGCCCAGTGGAAGTGGACGGACAAGTGACAGCGGTCCGGCCGTGTCCGCCGATCACCGAACCGGGCGGTCCCGCATGACGACGCTTCTGTACCTGACCAAACGCGTGCTGCAGGCCCTCGCGGTCATCCTCATCGTCACCGTCGTGGTCTTCTGCCTGCTGCACGCCCTGCCCGGAGGGCCCGCCCGCGGCATCCTCGGACCGCAGGCCACGGCCCAGCAGATCAAGGTGTTCAACCACGAGCACGGCCTGGACCAGTCGCTCCCCGTCCAGTACGTCTACTACCTGGGCACTCTGCTGCACGGCGACCTGGGTACCTCGTACACCCTCAACGAGGGGGTCGCGGAACTCATCGCCCAGCGCCTGCCCAAGACGCTCCTCCTGACGGTCCTGTCCGCCCTCGCCGGGCTGGTGCTGGCCCTGCCGCTGGGCATGTGGCAGGCCGTCAGGCGGAACAAGCCGGCCGACTACGTCATCACCACGCTCAGCTTCGTCGCCTACTCGACACCGGTGTACTTCCTCGGACTCATCCTGGTGCTGGTCTTCACCCAGCTGCTGCCCTGGCTCCCGTCCCAGGCTCCGCAGGGCGAGACGCTCGCCCAGGTGTTCGCGCAGCCCGACGCTCTGGTGCTGCCGGTGGCGACGGGAGCCGCCTCGATGCTGGCCGTCTTCAGCCGCTACATGCGCGCCGCGACGCTGGAGAACCTCGGCGAGGACTACGTCCGCACCGCCCGGGCCGGCGGCGCGCGCGGACCCGCGATCCTGTGGCGGCACGTCTTCCGGAACTCCCTGACCCCCGTCGTGGCGATGCTCGGCTACTACATCCCGGTGCTCTTCGGAGGGGCCCTCGTGGTCGAGCAGCTCTTCAACTACCCGGGAATGGGACTGCTGTTCTGGAGCGCCGCGCAGTCCTCCGACTACCCGGTGCTGCTCGGCTGCGTCCTGGTCATCTCGATCGCGACCGTCGTCGGCACCCTGCTGGCCGACATCGTCCAGCGCGTCATCGACCCGAGGACCGTGGAAGGGACGAAGACCTCGTGAGCACCGCAGTACAGCCGGGCCGGACCCCGCAGACCCGGCCACCCGGCGCGGACGCCGCCGGGGCGTCCGCCGCCGGGTACCGCCGCGCCCTGCGCCGGTTCGCCCGCAACAAACTCGCCGTGGCGGGGCTGGCCGTCGTCGTCCTCCTCGTGCTCTTCTGCTTCGTCGGCCCGTTCGTCTACGTGACCGACCAGACGCACACGACGCTCTCGCAGGTGAACCTCGCGCCGAGCCTCGAGCACCCGCTGGGCACCGACGCCGTCGGACACGACGAACTCGGCCGGCTGATGTTCGGCGGGAAGGTCTCGCTGCTCGTCGGGCTGGCGGCGGGCGTCCTGGCGACCGTCATCGGCACGCTCTGGGGCGCCTGCGCCGGTTACGCCGGCGGGTGGATCGACGCGGTGATGATGCGCGTCGTCGACGCCGGGATCGCCATTCCCGCCCTTTTCATCCTGCTCGTCATCTCCGCCATCACCACCCCCGATCCGCTCGGACTCGTGATCATCCTCGGCCTGGTGTCGTGGCTCGTACCCTCCCGGCTGATCCGCGCCGAGACGCTCACCCTCAAGAACCGCGACTACGTGCTGACACTGCGCGCCATCGGCGGCACGCACACGCGGGCGATCAGCCGGCACATCCTGCCGAACTCGGTCTCGACCGTCGTGGTGGCGGCCACCTTCCAGGTGGCCGACGCGATCCTGCTGGTGGCCTACGTGTCCTATCTCGGCCTGGGCGTCCAGCAGCCCGCGACGGACTGGGGCGGCATGCTCTCCGCCGGACTGACCGCGGCCTACTCCGGCCGCTGGTGGCTCATCATCCCGCCGGGCCTGGCCGTCATCCTCGTGGTGTGCGCGTTCAACGCGATCGGCGACGGACTACGCGATGCTTTCGACGTCAGGGGGCGCGGATGACCACCGACACCGGACACCAGCCGGTCCTGCAGCTGAACGACCTCGGCGTCACCTTCTCCACCGAGACCGGAGACGTGCCCGCCGTCCGGGGCGTGTCGCTGCACGTCGCGCCGGGGGAGACCCTCGCCCTCGTCGGCGAGTCGGGCTCCGGGAAGTCGACGATCGCGTTCGCCGCCATGGGGCTGCTGCCCCGGCACGCCCGCGTGACGGGCCAGGCCGCCGTCGGCGGGCGGGACGTCGTCGGGGCCGGCGAGTCCGAACTGGCCGGCATGCGGGGGCACACCGCCTCGATGATCTTCCAGGAACCCGCGACCGCCCTCGACCCGCTGACCCGGGTGGGCGCGCAGATCGCCGAGGTGATCCGCAACCACCGCTCCGTCCCGGCCAAGGAGGCGGCGGACGAGGCCGTCGCGCTGCTGCGGAAGGTCGGCATACCCGACCCCGCCAAGCGGGCGTCGGCCTTCCCCTTCCAGCTCTCGGGCGGACAGCGGCAGCGCGTGGTCATCGCCATGGCGCTCGCCAACCAGCCCGGCCTGCTCATCGCCGACGAACCGACCACCGCGCTCGACGTCACGGTGCAGGCCGAGATCCTCGACCTGCTGCGCGGTCTCGCGGGCGACTCCCGGACCGGGATCCTGCTCGTCACCCACAACATGGGCGTCGTCGCCGACTTCGCCGACCGCGTCGCCGTCATGTTCGAGGGGGAGGTCGTGGAGAGCGGGCCGGTCGAGGAGGTCCTGCTGCGGCCCACCCACGCGTACACCAGGCGGCTGCTCGCCGCGGTGCCGCAGCTGTCCGTGGCCGACTCCGGAGGGGCGGCCGCCGCCGCGCCGCCGCCGGGGCCCGCGGGCGGGGAGGGGCCGGTGGCCGACCTGCGTAAGGTCTCGGTCGTCTTCGGCCGCGGCCCCCGGGCGGTGTCCGCGCTCGACGACGTCAGTCTCAGCGTCCGCCCCGGGGAGACGGTCGGCCTCGTCGGCGAGTCCGGCTCCGGAAAGTCCACCCTGGCCCGCGTCGCCCTCGGCCTGCTTCCGCCCACGTCGGGCACGGCATCCCTGTTCGGCACCGACCTGCGCCGGGCGCGGGCACGCGCCCGCCGGGCCGTGCGGGCCGGCGTCGGGGTGGTCCTGCAGGATCCGGTGGCCTCGCTCGACCCCCGCATGAGCGTCGAGGAGTGCGTCGCCGAGCCACTGCGCGTCCACCGCCGCGGCATGTCACGGCGCGAACGGCAGGAGCAGGTCGCCGACGTCCTCGAACGCGTGCGTCTTCCCCGCAGCCTGGCCGGCCGTGCTCCGCGCGAACTCTCCGGCGGACAGCGGCAACGCGTGAGCCTGGCCCGTTCCCTCGTCCTGCAGCCCCGTTTCCTCGTCGCCGACGAGCCGACGAGCGCACTGGACGTCAGCGTGCAGGAGACCGTCCTGGAGGTCATCACCGAACTGCAGGACGAGCTGGGCTTCGCCTGCCTGTTCGTCTCCCACGACCTCGCCGTCGTCCAACGCTTCGCCGAACACGTCGTCGTCATGCGGTCGGGCCGGATCGTGGAGCAGGGCCCCACCGCTTCGACGCTGCTGCACCCGACCACCGACTACACCCGCCGGCTGCTCGCGGCCGTGCCCGTGGCGGACCCCGTCGTTCAGCGTCGGCGCCGCGAACGGCAGGCGGCACTCACCGCGCAGGAACCCGGAAGCCCCACGTGAACCGTCCCGAGACGACTTCCGCTCCCCCGGCGGTACTCGCCGGCGTTGACATCGGCGGTACGACCACCCAGGTCGTGCTCTGCACCGTCGACCTCCGCATCGTGGCGCGTCTCCGGCTCCCGACACCCGCCGCCGAGGGCGGCCACGCGATGATCCGCACGGTGCTGGACGCGCTCAGGCGACTCCTCGACGGCTCACCCGCGCGCCTGCTCGCAGTAGGAGTCGGCGCCGCCGGGGTCGTCGACTCCCGCAGCGGGCACGTCATCGCCGCCAGCGACTCCTTCCACGCCTGGGCCGGCTTCCCGGTGACGGCGACGATCGAGGACGCGCTCGGCGCGCCCGCCTTCCTCGAGAACGACGTCAACTCCTTCCTGCGGGCCGAGGCGTCCGTCGGCGCCGCCGAGGGCGAACCGAACGTGCTGGGCATGACACTCGGCACCGGAGTCGGCGGCGCCCTGTGGCTGGACGGCGCGCTGCGCAGCGGACCGCACGGCGCGGCCGGCGAGGTGGGCCACATACCCGGCTTCGGCGACATCACCTGCTCCTGCGGCGGACGCGGCCACCTGGAGACCCTCGCCTCCGGCCGCGCCATCGCGGCCCGTTACGCGGACCGCGCCGGCCGGCACACCACCGCGTACGGCGTCGCCGTGGCGGCAGCGGACGGTGACCCGCACGCCGTGGCCGTCTTCCGGGCGGCCGGCGCGGCGATCGCCCGCGCCCTGCTGATCACCGCCGGGCTCCTCGACGTCACCTGCGTGGTGATCGGCGGCGGCCTCACCCACGCCTGGCACCTGCTGGAACCACCGATCCTGGCCGCACTGACGGCGGAGCCGCCGGTCAGCGGACAACACATCCGGCTGGCGCGGACCCAGTTGGGCGACGACGCCGCCGCCCTCGGCGCCGCCGCGTTCGCACGGACACGCCTCGACGCCACCGGACGGGCCCCCGCGCCGGCAGCCTGCGGCACCCGGCCGCCGAGCCTGCCGTAGGGCCTGGCTGCAAGCCGCCGGCCCTCAGCGCCTGCTGCGCCCGGGCCCGAGGTACCCGGCGGTGAGCATGTCCAGTTGCGCCCGGGCCAGGTTGCCGGTGTCGTGGCCCATGCCCGCGTACTGGCCGGTGATCTCCAGGCTCACGACTCCGTGCAGTTGTGACCAGGCCAGCATCGCGCCGGC
>DASSBO010000386.1:0-5942 GCA_035698655.1 Streptomyces sp. | reverse complement strand
GCCGTGCTGCTGCGGCTCCGCAGGCTCCGCGGGATGCGGCTGCTGCGGCTGCTGCGGCTGCTGCGGAGCGCCGCCGTGCGGCGGATAGCCGGCCTGTTCGGCCTGGTAGGGGTCCGGGTAGCCGCCGGGCACGTGGGGCTGCTCGCCGGTGCCGTACGGGTCCGGGTACTGCTGCATGCCGTACGGATCCTGGCCGCCGTAGCCGGACGCGTCCCAGCCGGCGCTGTCGTAGGACGGCAGCTGCCCCGTGGCGTAGGGGTCGGCGTACTGCTGGTCCGGAAACGGCTGTTGCGGGTAGTGCTGCTGAGGGTAGGACTGCCCGTAGGGGTCGGTGTACTGCCCGCCGTAGGCTGCGCCGTCCGGGTGGTGGGCCTGCGGGTATCCGGCGCTCTGGGAGGCGTACGGGTCCCAGCCCTGGTCCCCGTAGAGCGGGTCCTCTTCAGGGCGCCACTGTCCCGGACCGGGGCCCCGGCCATACTCAGTCATCGATCCCCTTGCGCCGCGGTGGCGGCAGCGGTGGTGTGCCCACGCGAGCCGTCGAACTCACGTGCTGTGTACGAACGGTGTTCGGGTAGCTGCCGTGTTGCGCGGAACGTTACCGCACCGCGATCACACCGCCACCTCGACGCACTCCCCCGGGGCCGACCCGGAGGTGCGCTCGGTCTCGAGCGCGCTCTGCAGGATGACCACCGCGGCCGCCTGATCGATGCGCGAGCGGCCCTTCTTAGAGCTGACGCCCGAGGCCCGCATGCCCTGCGAGGCTGTCACGGTCGTCATCCGCTCGTCCACCAGCCGCACCACGACCGGAGCCACGTCCTGGGCGAGCCGCTGGGCGAAGGCGCGGACCTTGGCCGCCGCCGGGCCCTCGCGGCCGCTGAGCGACCTCGGGAGGCCCACGACGATCTCCAGCGGCTCGTACTCGGCGGTCAGCGCCGCGAGCCGGCGCCGGGCCGCGGGGACGTCGCGGCCCGGCACGGTCTCCACCGGGGTGGCCAGCAGCCCGTCGGGGTCGCACGAGGCGACCCCGATCCGGGCGTCGCCGACGTCGACCGCCAGCCTCCTGCCGCGTCGCATCAGGCGCTCTCCGCCACCAGGCGCCCGACGACGGCGATCGCCTCGTCGACGGCCTCGGGGTTCTGGCCCCCGCCCTGCGCCACGTCGGGCTTGCCGCCGCCTCCGCCGCCGAGCGCCTTGGCCGCGGCGCGCACCAGGTCACCGGCCTTCAGGCCGCGCTCGCGCGCGCCCTCGTCGGTGGCGATGACGGTCAGCGGACGGCCGTTCGTGACGGTGAACAGGGCGACCACTCCGGCCGGACGGCCCCGCAGCCGCTCCCGGACGTCCAGTACCAGGGTGCGCAGGTCGTCGGCGGTGGTGCCGTCCGGCACCCGGCCGGTGGCCAGCGCGACACCGTGCACGTCGCGGGCGCCGTCGGCCAGCGCTCCGGCGGCCTGCAGCACCTTCTCGGCGCGGAACCTGTCGATCTCCTTCTCGGCGTCCTTGAGCCGGGTCAGCATGCCGGAGATCTTCTCCGGCAGCTCCTCCGAGCGGCCCTTGAGCAGCTCGGTGAGCTGCGAGACGACGGTGTGCTCGCGGGCCAGGAACCGGTAGGCGTCGACGCCCACCAGCGCCTCGACGCGGCGCACGCCGGAGCCGATGGAGGACTCCCCCAGCAGCTTGACCAGGCCGAGCTGTGCGGTGTTGTGCACGTGGGTGCCGCCGCACAGCTCCTTGGAGAAGTCGCCGATGGTCACCACGCGGACCCGCTCGCCGTACTTCTCGCCGAACTCGGCCAGTGCGCCCTGCTTCTTGGCGTCGTTGATCGACATCACCTCGGCGGACACGTCGAGTTCGCGGGCGAGCACCTCGTTGATCTTCTGCTCGACGTCGGTGAGGACGGTGCCCGGGACGGCGGCCGGCGAGCCGAAGTCGAAGCGGAAGCGGCCCGGCGAGTTCTCCGAGCCGGCCTGGGCGGCCGTCGGGCCCAGGGCGTCGCGCAGTGCCTGGTGGGTGAGGTGGGTCGCGCTGTGGGCGCGGGCGATGGCCCGGCGGCGCTGCACGTCGATCGTCGACTGCACGGGCGCACCGACGGTGACCTCGCCGACCTGGACGACGCCCTTGTGCACGCTGACGCCGGCGACCGGCTGCTGCACGTCGCGGACCTGCACGACGGCGCCGTTGTCCAGCGTGATGCGGCCGGTGTCGGCCAGCTGGCCGCCGCCTTCGGCGTAGAACGGGGTGCGGTCGAGGACGACCTCCACCTCGTCGCCCTCGGTGGCGGCCGGGGAGGAGACGCCGTCGACGAGCAGCCCGACGACGGTGGACTCGCCCTCGGTGGCGGCGTAGCCGATGAACTCGGTCGCGCCGGCGGAGTCGGCGACGGCACGGTAGGCGGACAGGTCGGCGTGGCCGGTCTTCTTGGCACGGGCGTCGGCCTTGGCGCGCTCGCGCTGCTCCTTCATCAGGTGCCGGAAGCCGGACTCGTCCACCGACAGGCCCTGTTCGGCGGCCATCTCCAGGGTGAGGTCGATGGGGAAGCCCCAGGTGTCGTGGAGCAGGAACGCCTTGTCGCCCGAGAGCACCGTGCTGCCGCCGGCGCGGGTGGCCTCGACGGCGTCGTCGAGGATGGCGGTGCCGGCCTTCAGCGTCTTGAGGAAGGCGGCCTCCTCGGCGACGGCGACCGTCTCGATGCGCTTGCGGTCCTCCACGAGCTCCGGGTACTGCGGGCCCATGGCCTTGATGACCGTGTCGGTCAGTTCGGCGACGGTGACACCCTTGGCGCCCAGGATGCGCATGTTGCGGATGGCGCGGCGCATGATGCGGCGCAGCACGTAGCCGCGGCCCTCGTTGCCGGGGGTGACGCCGTCGCCGATGAGCATGACGGAGGTGCGGATGTGGTCGGCGACCACGCGCAGCGACACGTCGGAGGTCTCGGCGTCGCCGTAGCGCACACCAGCGAGCTCCCCGGCCCGGTCGATGATCATGCGAGAGGTGTCGATCTCGTACAGGTTCGGGACGTCCTGCAGGATCATCGCCAGCCGCTCGAGGCCGAGACCGGTGTCGATGTTCTTGCTGGGGAGGTCGCCCAGGATCGGGAAGTCGGTCTTGCTGGTGCCGGCGCCCCGCTCGTACTGCATGAAGACCAGGTTCCAGATCTCCACGTAGCGCTCGTCGTTGACGGCCGGGCCGCCCTCCTTGCCGAAGGCCGGTCCGCGGTCGTAGTTGATCTCGGAGCACGGTCCGCACGGGCCGGGCACGCCCATGGACCAGTAGTTCTCCTCCATGCCCAGGCGCTGGATCCGCTCGGCGGGGACGCCGACGACGTCGCGCCAGATGCGCTCGGCCTCGTCGTCCTCCTCGTAGACGGTGATCCACAGCCGTTCCGGGTCCAGGCCGTAACCGCCCTTGTCCTGGGGCGTGGTGAGCAGCTCCCAGGCGAACTTCGCGGCGCCTTCCTTGAAGTAGTCGCCAAAGGAGAAGTTGCCGCACATCTGGAAGAAGGTGCCGTGCCGGGTGGTCTTGCCGACCTCCTCGATGTCCGGCGTGCGCACGCACTTCTGCACGCTGACGGCCCGGTCGTAGGGCGGCGTCGACTCACCGAGGAAGTAGGGCTTGAAGGGCACCATGCCCGCGTTGACCAGCAGCAGCGTCGGGTCGTCCGCGATCAGCGACGCCGAGGGGACGACGGTGTGCCCCCGCTCCTCAAAGAAGCTCAGCCAGCGGCGGCGGATGTCAGCCGACTCCATCAGTGGTCCTCATTCCGGTCGGTGGGGCGGGGCAGGCCCGCCCGTGATGTGCGTGTCTGGGCGGGGAGCGCGGGGCGGCCGGCCCCGCTCGGCGCGTCCAGGCCCAGGCGGTCGTTGAGTTCGTCCTCGCGCTGCGCCATGCCGGCCCGCACGTCGAGGGCGAAGTCCCGCAGCCGGTTGCCGGTGTCCACGGCCGCGTCGGCGGCGCGCGCTGCCAGCGAGTCGGGGGTCAGGCTGCGCAGCTTGCGGTTGACCTTGGTGGTGGCCCACACGCCGGCGGCGGCGCCGGTGGTGAACCAGAAGGCTCGGCGGAACACGTGCGGTCAGTCCCTTCCGCGCCTGCGGCCGCCGCGCCGGGCGGCGGGCAGGGCGCGCGCGGTGACGACCCTGCGGGGAGCGGGGCTCTCGCCCGGCCCGCGGCGCAGCGCGCGGCGCACCCCGTAGCCGAACGAGGCCACCTTCACCAGCGGTCCGCCGAAGACGGATCCGACCGTGGTGGACAGCGCGGAGGCGTTCGCGGTGACCTCCTGCACGTCGGAGGCGATCGAATCCACCCGCTCCAGCTGCGACTGCGCCGAGCGCACGGTCGCCGACGCCTCACCGAGCAGGGGCACGGCCTGCTCGGTGACGCCGCTGACGAGTTTCGTCGCCGCCCTGAGCGTCTGGGCGAGCCTCACCAGCACAACGGCGAGGAACGACACCAGGATCGCCCAGAAGACGGCCACAAGGAGACCGGCCACTTCTCCACCGGACACGCTGCACCGCTTCCCTCGGGTCGTATGGGTCGGCCACCGCCCGTCGGATGCGGCCTGCTCCGGGTGCGGCGGCGGATGTCGACCTTATCGCGCCACGAGGACGTTCCCGTACCGGATTGTGTCCGGCACGCGCGGGCGTGCCTCAGCGCGCGTAGTACTCCACGACGAGCTGTTCGTCGCACTGCACCGGTACTTCGGTGCGGTTCGGGTGCCGGTCGAGCCGGAAGGTCAGCGCCGGCAGGTTGACCTCGAGGTAGCGCGGGGTCTCGCCGTCGGGCGCGTAGCCTCCCTCGCGGGCGACCAGGAACGGGTGCTTCTCGCGGCTGCGTTCGCGGACCTGGACGACGTCGTCGGGGCGAACCCGGAAGGACGGCTTGTCGACCTTGCGGCCGTTGACGGCGATGTGGCCGTGCACGACCATCTGGCGCGCCTGGTAGACGGTGCGGGCCAGGCCGGAGCGCAGCACGAGCGCGTCGAGCCGGCGCTCGAGTTCGGCGATCAGGGCCTCGCCGGTCTTGCCCTCGACCTTGCGGGCACGGTCGTAGGCGCGGACCATCTGCCGCTCGCTGATGTCGTACTGGGCGCGCAGCCGCTGCTTCTCCAGCAGCCGGACCTTGTAGTCGCTCTCCTTCTTGCGGCCGCGGCCGTGCTCGCCCGGCGGGTACGGGCGCTTCTCGAAGTACTTCACGGACTTCGGGGTGAGCGCGACGCCCAGCGCGCGCGACTTCTTGATCTTGGGACGTGACTGGTTCACTGCGTGATCTCCACGGAGGGGTGTATGTCGTCGGTGCAGCCGCTTGTTAGGCAAGCCTAACCTATCGGTCCGCGTCGTCCCGAAGGCGTGCGCGGACCCGCTCGGCGACGTCCGCGTAGCGGGCCTCGGCACCGTGGCGGGTGGGCCGGTAGTACTCCCGGCCGTGCACCGAGTCGGGCGCGTACTGCTGCGCGGCGATGCCGCCCGGTTCGTCGTGCGGGTACCGGTATCCGGCACCGTGGCCCAGTTTCACCGAGCCTTTGTAGTGGCTGTCCCGCAGGTGCGGCGGCACCGGGCCGGCCAGTCCGGCGCGCACGTCGGCCAGCGCGGCGTCGATCGCCAGATAGGCGGCGTTGGACTTGGGGGCGAGCGCCAGCGCCACCACGGTCTGGCCGAGGGTGATGCGCGCCTCGGGGAAGCCGATCATGGCGACCGCCTGCGCCGCGGCGACCGCGGTCTGCAGGGCGGTCGGGTCGGCCATCCCGATGTCCTCGCTGGCGGAGATCATCAGCCGCCGGGCGATGAACCGCGGGTCCTCCCCCGCCTCGATCAGCCGCGCCAGGTAGTGCAGGGCGGCGTCCACGTCGGAGCCGCGGATGGACTTGATCAGCGCGCTGGCCACGTCGTAGTGCTGGTCGCCGTCGCGGTCGTACTTCACCGCGGCGCGGTCGACGGCCTCCTCCAGCGAGG
>DASSBO010000385.1:0-6499 GCA_035698655.1 Streptomyces sp. | reverse complement strand
TCGGGCTCGCGCTGACGGCCTGCGCCAACGCACCGCTGCCCGAGAAGGACCCGGCAGCGCCCGCCTACGGCGTCTTCCGGATGTGAGGGGAAGACAGCAGATGACGACGATGTTCGACACCGTTCTGGTGGCCAACCGCGGCGAGATCGCGGTCCGGGTCATCCGCACCCTGCGCCGCATGGGCGTCCGCTCGGTCGCCGTGTACAGCGACGCCGACGCCGACGCGCGGCACGTCAAGGAGGCCGACACCGCGGTCCGCATCGGTCCCGCCGCGGCCACCGAGAGCTACCTGTCCGTCGAACGGCTGCTGGACGCCGCCCGGCGGACCGGCGCCCAGGCCGTCCACCCCGGTTACGGCTTCCTCGCGGAGAACGCGGGCTTCGCCCGCGCCTGCGCCGAGGCCGGTCTGGTCTTCATCGGCCCGCCGGCGGACGCCATCGAGCTGATGGGCGACAAGATCCGCGCCAAGGAGACCGTGAGCGCCGCCGGCGTGCCGGTCGTCCCGGGCTCCTCCGGCAGCGGGCTGAGCGACGCCGAACTGGCCGGGGCCGCGCGGGAGATCGGCATGCCCGTGCTGCTCAAGCCGTCCGCCGGCGGCGGTGGCAAGGGCATGCGCCTGGTGCGGGACGAGGCGCTGCTCGCCGACGAGATCGCGGCCGCCCGCCGCGAGGCCCGCAGCTCGTTCGGCGACGACACGCTGCTCGTGGAGCGCTGGATCGACCGGCCGCGGCACATCGAGATCCAGGTCATGGCCGACGGCGAGGGCAACGTGCTCTACCTGGGCGAGCGCGAGTGCTCGCTGCAGCGCCGGCACCAGAAGATCATCGAGGAGGCCCCCAGCCCGCTGCTGGACGAGGCCACCCGCGCCGCCATGGGCGAGGCCGCCGCGGACGCGGCCCGGTCCTGCGGATACCGCGGCGCGGGCACGGTGGAGTTCATCGTCCCCGGCCGGGACCCGGGCGCCCACTACTTCATGGAGATGAACACCCGGCTGCAGGTCGAGCACCCGGTGACCGAGCTGATCACCGGACTCGACCTGGTCGAGTGGCAGGTGCGGGTCGCCGCCGGCGAGACGCTGCCGTTCGGCCAGGCCGACGTGCGGCTCGGCGGGCATGCCGTGGAGGCCCGGGTCTGCTCGGAGACCGCCCGCGTCTCGGGCGACCGGGTGGACTTCCTGCCCTCGGCCGGCACCGTGCGGCTGCTGACCGAGGCCGCCGGTGACGGGGTGCGCACCGACTCCGGGCTGCGCGAGGGCACCGAGGTCTCCACCTCCTACGACCCGATGCTGGCGAAGGTGATCGCCCACGGCCCGGACCGGGCCACGGCGCTGCGCCGGCTGCGTGCCGCGCTCGCCGGGACCACGGTGCTCGGCCTCGACACGAACATCGGTTTCCTGCGCAGGCTGCTGGCCCACCCGGAGGTGGTCTCCGGCGACATGGACACCGGCCTCGTCGACCGGGACGCGGCGGGGCTCGTACCGCAGGGCGTGCCGGACGAGGTCTACGCGGCCGTGGCCCTGCTGCGTCAGGCCGCGCTGGAACCCGCGGGCGCTGCGGGCGCGCCGGACGGCTGGGTGGACCCGTTCTCCGTGCCGTCCGGTTTCCGGATGGGCGGCGAGCCCGCCTGGACGGTGCACCACGTCAAGGTGCCCGGCAACGACCCGGTGGCCGTGCGGGTGCGCGGAACCGTGCAGGACGCCCAGGTCCGTGTCGGCGACGCGGAGCCGGTCCGTGCCCGGCTCACCGCGACCGGCGGCGACGACGGCGAGGTGCTGCTGGTGTGGGCGGGGCTCACCCACCGCTTCACCCACGCCGCCGCCCCCGGCGGGCACTGGCTCGGCCGGGAGGGCGACACCTGGCAGCTGCAGGACCACGACCCGGTGGAGGCGGCACTGCAGGGCGCCGCAGGCGCCCACGGCGGCGACGCGCTGACGGCGCCGATGCCCGGCACCGTCACGCTCGTGAAGGCCGCGGTCGGCGAGGAGGTCGCCGCCGGACAGAGCCTGCTGGTGGTGGAGGCGATGAAGATGGAACACGTCATCGCCGCCCCCTTCGCCGGCACCGTCACCGAACTGGACGTGACCGCCGGCAGCACGGTCGCCATGGACCAGGTGCTCGCCGTCGTCGAACCACTGCAGGAGGGTGAGTGATGATCGACGGACTGCCCATGCCGGTCCCCGCGGCGGGCCTGCCGTCCCGGGTGCGCATTCACGAGGTCGGGGCGCGTGACGGCCTGCAGAACGAGCAGACCGTGGTGCCCGTCGAGGTGAAGGCGGAGTTCATCCACCGGCTGGCCGACGCCGGGCTCGGCACCGTGGAGGCCACCAGCTTCGTGCATCCCAAGTGGGTGCCGCAGCTGGCGGACGCGGAGGAGCTCTACCCGCGGCTGGCCGGCCTGGACGGCGTACGGCTGCCCGTGCTGGTGCCCAACGAGCGGGGCCTGCAGCGGGCGCTGGCGCTGGGTGTGCGCGAGGTCGCGGTCTTCGCCAGCGCCACCGAGTCCTTCGCCAAGGCCAACCTGAACCGCACGGTCGAGGAGTCGCTGGCCATGTTCGCCCCCGTCGTCGAGCAGGCCGTCGCGGCCGGCGTCGGCGTGCGGGGCTACCTGTCCATGTGCTTCGGCGACCCGTGGGAGGGCCCGGTCCCCATCGAGCAGGTGGTGCGGGTGTGCCGCCGGCTGCTGGAGATGGGCTGCCGCGAACTCAGCCTCGGCGACACCATCGGCGTGGCCACTCCCGGCCACGTCACGGCGCTGCTCGGCGCGCTGGCGGCCGACGGCGTGCCGGCCGGCCGGCTGGCCGTGCACTTCCACGACACCTACGGCCAGGCGCTGGCCAACACCTACGCGGCGCTGCAGCACGGGGTGTCCGTCGTGGACGCCTCGGCGGGCGGCCTGGGCGGCTGCCCCTACGCCAAGAGCGCCACCGGGAACCTCGCCACCGAAGACCTCGTGTGGATGTTGCAGGGCCTCGGCATCGAGACCGGGGTCGACCTCGGCCGCCTCACCGCGACCAGCGAGTGGATGGCCGAACACCTGGGGCGCCCCAGCCCCTCCCGAACCGTCCGCGCGCTCTCCCACAAGGAGCAGTAACCATGCCTGTCGACCACCGCCTCAGCGCAGAGCACGAGGAACTCCGCCGCACGGTCGAGGAGTTCGCCCACGACGTCGTTGCGCCCAAGATCGGCGAGTACTACGAGAACCACGAGTTCCCCTACGACATCGTCCGCCAGATGGGCCGCATGGGCCTGTTCGGCCTGCCCTTCCCCGAGGAGTACGGCGGCATGGGCGGCGACTACTTCGCCCTCGGGCTGGCCCTGGAGGAGCTCGCCCGCGTCGATTCCTCGGTGGCCATCACCCTGGAGGCCGGCGTCTCGCTGGGTGCCATGCCGATCCACCTGTTCGGCACCGAGGAGCAGAAGCAGCAGTGGCTGCCCAAGCTGTGCTCGGGCGAGATGCTGGGCGGCTTCGGCCTGACCGAGCCGGAGTGCGGCTCGGACGCCGGCGGCACCCGCACCACGGCCGTGCGCGACGAGCAGACCGGCGAGTGGGTGATCAACGGCAGCAAGTGCTTCATCACCAACTCCGGAACGGACATCACCGGCCTGGTCACGGTCACCGCCGTCACCGGCCGCAAGCCCGACGGCTCGCCGCTCATCTCCGCGATCATCGTCCCGTCCGGGACGCCCGGTTTCACCGTCGCCGCGCCGTACTCCAAGGTCGGCTGGAACGCCTCCGACACCCGCGAGCTGTCCTTCACCGACGTGCGGGTGCCCGGGGAGAACCTGCTGGGCGAGGAGGGCCGCGGGTACGCGCAGTTCCTGCGCATCCTCGACGAGGGCCGCATCGCCATCGCCGCGCTGGCCACCGGCCTGGCGCAGGGCTGTGTCGACGAGTCGGTCTCCTACGCCAACACCCGCAAGGCGTTCGGCAAGCCGATCGGCAGCAACCAGGCGATCCAGTTCAAGATCGCCGACATGGAGATGCGCGCTCACACCTCCCGGCTGGCCTGGCGGGACGCCGCCTCGCGGCTGGTGGCGGGCGAGCGCTTCAAGAAGGAGGCCGCGCTGGCCAAGCTGTACTCCTCGGAGATCGCGGTGACCAACGCCCGGGAGGCCACCCAGATCCACGGCGGCTACGGCTTCATGAACGAGTACCCGGTGGCCCGCATGTGGCGGGACTCCAAGATCCTGGAGATCGGCGAGGGCACCAGCGAGGTGCAGCGCATGCTGATCGCCCGGGAGTTGGGCGTGGGCCGCACCGACGCCTAGCGCGAGACAAGCCCTGAGGGCTGTTGGGATACTGCTCCCATGACCGAGATCACCCAGCAGACGGGGAGCTGGACGTTCGACGGGCAGGCCGTGCGCATCGTCCCGGGCAACGGGAAGGGCGTGCACGTGCTGCGCAGATCGCTCGGTGAGGTGGCCGTGCCGCTCAGCGCGCTGGCCGGCGTCGCCTACGAACCCGGGCGGAAGGGCGGCCGGCTGCGGCTGCGGCTGCGCGACGGGGCCGATCCGCTCGCCCACGTGGCGAGCGGGCGGCTGCCCGACGCCTCCGACCCGTACCAACTGCCCGTCGAGCCGGACCGGGCGGGCGTCGCGGAGTACTTCGTCGAGGAGGTGCGCAACGCCCTGCTGCTGGAGCAGGTGCCCGCCGGGCCGTGCGACCGGTTCCTGCTGCCCGGCCCGGCGGTGCCGCTGACCGCGTCGGGCACGGACGGCACGGCGAGCTTCGACGGGACCCGGGTGCAGCTGGAATGGAACTGGGTGACCAACGAGAGCAAGAAGTCCGGCGGGCGCCGCAGCTTCACACTGGACGAACTCGAGGCGGTCGAGTGGACGCCTGCGATCGGCTGGGAGAACGGCAGTCTGCGTCTGCGGCCCAAGGGGGCGCAGGCGGCGCTGAAGCCGGAGCACGACCCGAACTGCCTGATGCTCTGGGGAGTACGGCAGGCGAAGGAGACCGGCGGCTCGGTCCTGCTGGCCGCGGCCGTCACCGCCCGTCTCCCCCACCCGCGCGCCCTCTCGCGCGCGGCCGACGCAGAGCCCGTACCGAGCCTGGACAAGCCGCGGCCGGACGGGTCCGGGACGGACGGCCCGGCCGATCACGACGCGTTGCTGCGCCGGCTGCGCGAGCTCGGCGAGCTGCACCGCGAGGGCGTGCTCACCGACGAGGAGTTCACCGCGGCGAAGGCCGCCGTGCTGACCCGTTTCTGACGGGCCGGCACGACGGCCTCACCGCATCGTGTCAGTCCTGCCAGAGGTGGGGTCTCCCCGGGCCGCTAGGCCCAGGGGACTGCCGGTGCCCGGTAGTAGTCGATGCCGAGTGCGTCCCAGCGGGGCGCCTGGGCGGCCAGCCGGACGCGGTAGGTGTCCCAGTCGTGCGTCGAGGCCGGTGACCAGCCCAGCTCCGCGACGCCGGGCAGCCGCGGGAAGGCCATGAACTCGATGTCGTCGCTGGTCTCCAGCGTCTCCGACCACAGCGGGGCCTCGACGCCGAGGACCGCGTCCTTTGGCGCGCCCTCGACGTAGCTGCCGGGGTCCCAGTCGTAGGACTGCCGGACGTCGACGTAACCGGCCCAGTGCAGGCCCAGCGGGCAGTCCTCGTTGTACTGCATGTCGAGGTAGGAGCGGTTCGCCGGGGACAGCACGAGCCGGGTCCCGTGCTGCGCGGCCTTCGCCACCTCCGGCGCGTCGCCGCTGGTGCCCCAGAACTGGGCGATGGCCCCGTCGACCGGGTGTGCCTCGACCAGTTGGTGCCAGCCGATGACCGTCTTGCCGTACTTCGCGACGATGGGCTGCACGCGGTCCATGAAGGTGACGTAGTCCTCGTGGCTGGTCGAGTGCGCCTCGTCGCCGCCGATGTGGATGTACGGGCCGGGGGTCATCGCCGCCAGTTCACGGATCACGTCGTCGACGAAGTCGTAGGTGCGCTCCAGCGGCACGCACAGCGAGCTGAAGCCGACGCTCGTCCCGGTGTAGAGCGGCGGGGCCTGGCCGTCGCAGTTCAGCTCCGCGTAGGAGGCGAGCGCCGCGTTGGTGTGGCTGGGCATGTCGATCTCGGGGACGACCGTCAGGTGCCGGCTCGCCGCGTAGCGGACGATCTCGGCGTACTCGTCCTTGGTGTAGTAGCCGCCGGGGCCGCCGCCGACCTCCGTGCTGCCGCCGTACGTCGCCAGCCGCGGCCAGGAGTCGATCGCGATGCGCCAGCCCTGGTCGTCGGACAGGTGCAGGTGCAGCATGTTGATCTTGTACATGGCCAGCTGGTCGATGTACCGCTTCACCTGCTCGACGCCGAAGAAGTGCCGGGAGACGTCGAGCATCGCGCTCCGGTAGGCGTAGCGCGGCGTGTCGGTGATGGTGCCGCCGGCCACCTGCCAGGGGCCGGGCTGCGCGCTGCGTGCCTCGACACGGGCGGGCAGCAGTTGCCGCAGCGTCTGGGCCCCGTGGAAGAGCCCGTCGTCGGTGCGTGCCTGAATCAGCACGCCGTCGGGTGAGACGTG
>DASSBO010000384.1:0-7030 GCA_035698655.1 Streptomyces sp. | reverse complement strand
GCCGGGTGTGCGCGCTCGCCCTCGCCGTGACCCTCGCGGGCCGCGCGGCGTTCCATGGGAAGGGGAAGACGCGGTGACCGGACGGAAGACGGGCGGCGGCGGGCTGCTGGTGGCGGGCACGACCTCGGACGCGGGCAAGAGTGTGGTGACGGCCGGCATCTGCCGGTGGCTGGCCCGCAAGGGGCTGAAGGTCGCCCCGTTCAAGGCGCAGAACATGTCGCTGAACTCCTTCGTGACCCGCGAGGGCGCGGAGATCGGCCGCGCACAGGCCATGCAGGCGGCCGCCGCGCGCGTCGAACCGACCGCGGCGATGAACCCGGTGCTGCTCAAGCCCGGCGGCGACCGCACGAGTCAGGTGGTGCTGCTGGGGCGGGCCGTGGGCGAGCTCAGCGCCCGCGGATACCACGACGGCCGGCAGCAGCAGCTGCTGAAGACGGTGACGGGCTGTCTGCAGGAGTTGCGCGCCACGCACGACGCGGTGATCTGCGAGGGCGCCGGCAGCCCGGCCGAGATCAACCTGCGCCGCACCGACATCGTCAACATGGGCCTTGCCCGGGCGGCCGGACTGCCGGCCGTCGTGGTCGGCGACATCGACCGCGGCGGCGTGTTCGCCTCCTTCTTCGGCACCACTGCACTGCTCGCGCCCGAGGACCAGGCACTGGTGGCCGGCTACCTGGTCAACAAGTTCCGCGGCGACGTGACCCTGCTGAAGCCGGGCCTGAAGATGCTGCACGACCTGACGGGCCGCCCGGCGCTCGGCGTGCTGCCGTTCTCCCACGGGCTGGGCATCGACGAGGAGGACGGGCTGCGCGTCTCGCTGCGCGGCACCGTGCGCGAGTCGTCGGTCGCCCCGGCGCACGGCACGGACGTGCTGCGGGTCGCGGTGCTGCCGGTGCCGCTGATGTCGAACTTCACCGACGTGGACGCACTGGCCGCCGAGCCGGGCGTCGTCGTCCGCTTCACCGACCGGCCGCAGGAACTCGCCGACGCCGACCTGGTCGTCGTCCCCGGCACGCGCGGGACCGTGCGGGCGCTGGCCTGGCTGCGCGAGCGCGGGCTCGCGCAGGCCCTGGCGCGGCGCGCCGCCGAGGGCCGTCCGGTGCTGGGGATCTGCGGCGGCTACCAACTGCTGGGCGAACGCATCGAGGACGACGTGGAGTCCCGGGCGGGCGTCGTCCAGGGGCTGGGACTGCTGCCGGTGCGGGTGCGCTTCGCCGCCGAGAAGACCCTCGCCCGTCCGACGGGCACCGCGCTCGGCGAACCCGTCGAGGGCTACGAGATCCACCACGGCGTCGCCGAAGTAGGCGGAGGAGAGCACGTCATCTCTGATGCGCAAGGACACAGTCTGGACGGATGCCGGGTCGGCGCCGTCTGGGGCACGCACTGGCACGGCTCACTGGAGAGCGACGCCTTCCGGCGCGCCTTCCTGCGCCGGATCGCCGCGGACGCGGGGCGGGCCTTCGTGCCCGCACCGGACACCTCGTTCGCCGCGCTGCGCGAGGAACAGCTGGACCGGCTGGGCGACCTGATCGAGGAGCACGCCGACACCGACGCCCTGCTGCGCCTCATCGAGGACGGGGCACCGGCCGGGCTGCCCTTCGTCCCGCCGGGGGCGCCGTCGTGACCGCAACCACCACCCAGGGGAGCCGTATGAGCACCGTGCTGCTGTTGTCCACCGCCGACACGGACCTGCTGGCCGCCCGCGCGTCGGGCGCCGGTTACCGCTACGCCAACCCCACGCGGGTCGACGTGGACGGGGAACTGCCGGGGATGCTGCACGGTGTGGACGTGGCCGTCGTGCGGCTGCTGGGCGGCAAGCGCGCCTGGGAGGACGGGCTGGCGGCGCTGCGCGCCTCCGGCGTGCCCACGGTGCTGCTGGGCGGCGAGTCGGTGCCGGACGCGGAGCTGATGGCCGAGTCGTCGGTGCCCTCGGGCGTCGTCGCCGAGGCGCTGCGCTACCTGGTGGAGGGCGGTCCGGACAACCTCGCGGAGCTGGCCCGGTTCCTGTCGGACACGGTCCTGATGAGCGGTGAGGGCTTCGAGCCGCCGCGCGCCATGCCGGAGTTCGGCGTGCACGGGGAACGCCCGCAGGACCCGGCACGGCCGACCGTGGGGGTGCTGTTCTACCGGGCGCACGAGCTGTCGGGGAACACCGCGTTCGTCGAGACGCTGTGCGAGGCGGTCGAGGAGCGCGGCGGCAACGCGCTGCCGGTGTACTGCGGTTCGCTGCGCGGCGCCGACCCCGCTCTGTTCGAGCTGCTGGGCCGGGCGGACGTGCTGGTGACGACGGTGCTGGCCGCGGGCGGCACCCGCGCCTCGGACGCCTCGGCGGGCGGCGACGACGAGGCGTGGGACATCGGCGCGCTGGCGGAACTGGACGTCCCTCTCGTGCAGGGTCTGTGCCTGACCACCTCCCGTGCGGCCTGGGAGGCCTCGGACGCGGCGCTGTCGCCGATGGACGCCGCGATGCAGGTGGCGATCCCGGAGTTCGACGGGCGGCTGGTGACCGTGCCGTTCTCCTTCAAGGAGGAGGGCCCGGACGGCGTCCCGGTCTACGCGGCCGACCCGGAGCGGGCGGGCCGGGTGGCGGGCGTCGCGGTGCGGCACGCCCGGCTGCGGAAGCTGCCGAACGCGGACAAGCGGCTGGGGGTCGTCTTCACGGCGTACCCGACGAAGCACTCGCGAGTGGGCAACGCCGTCGGCCTGGACACGCCCGCCTCCGCGGTCGGGCTGCTGAACGCGCTGCGGGACGCCGGGTACGGGGTCGACGGTCACCCGGAGGAGGGTGACGAGCTGATCCACCGGCTGATCGCGGCCGGCGGGCACGACGTGGAGTGGCTGACCGAGGAACAGTTGGCGGCGGCGCCCGCGCGCGTGCCGCTGAAGGACTACACCGAGTGGTTCGGGCGGCTCGACGCGGAACTGCGCTCGGCGATGACCGAACACTGGGGTGAGCCGCCCGGGTCGCTGTACGTCGACGGGGACGACATCGTGCTGGCCTCCCTGCAGTTCGGCAACGTCGTGGTGCTGATCCAGCCGCCGCGCGGCTTCGGCGAGAACCCGATCGCGATCTACCACGACCCGGACATGCCGCCCTCGCACCACTACCTGGCCGCCTACCGCTGGCTGGAGCACACCTTCGGGGCGGACGCGGTCGTGCACATGGGCAAGCACGGCACGATGGAGTGGCTGCCCGGCAAGGGACTCGGCCTGTCGGCGGGTTGCGCGCCGGACGCGGTGCTCGGTGACCTGCCGCTGGTCTACCCGTTCATCGTCAACGACCCGGGCGAGGGCACGCAGGCCAAGCGGCGCGGGCACGCCACGGTGGTCGACCACCTGGTGCCGCCGATGGCGCGTGCGGACTCCTACGGCGACCTGGCCAAGCTCGAACAGCTCCTGGACGAGTACGCGCTGGTGTGCGACCTGGATCCGGCGAAGGCGCCCGCGGTACGCAGCCAGATCTGGACGCTGGTGCGGGCCGCCGAGCTGCACCACGACCTGCACGTGGACGAGCAGCCCGGCGAGGACGAGTTCGACGACTTCGTGCTGCACGTCGACGGCTGGCTGTGCGAGATCAAGGACGTGCAGATTCGCGACGGCCTGCACGTCCTGGGCGGCGGCCCGGTCGGCGAGCCGCGGGTCAACCTGCTGCTGGCGGTGCTGCGTTCGGCGCAGGTGTGGGGCGGCGTCGGAGGGGCGCTGCCGGGGCTGCGGGCGGCGCTGGCGGCACACTTCGGGCTCGTCGAGGCGGAGTTGCTGGCAGAGCCGGGCGCGCGCGTCGGGGTGCCGGAGACGCTGACCGCACTGGCGGACGGCCCGGCACGCACCGCGTCGGACGCCGTGGACCTGCTGGAGGTGCTGGCCCGGCGGCTGGCCGAGGCGATGGAGGCACGCGACTGGGCGGCCGGCGCGGCCGGGCCGGTCGTGCAGGAGGTGCTGGGCACCGGACTGCCGGACGCCGAGCGGGTGCTGTCCTTCGCCGCCGAGGAGGTCGTGCCCCGGCTGGCGCGGACGAGCGACGAGATCGGCAACGTGCTGCACGCCCTGGACGGCGGCTACGTCCCGGCCGGCCCCTCGGGCTCGCCGACGCGCGGACTGGTCAACGTGCTGCCGACGGGCCGCAACTTCTACTCCGTCGACCCCAAGGCCATCCCGTCCCGGCTGTCGTGGGACGTCGGCCGCACGCTCGCGGAGTCGCTGCTGCAACGCCACCTGGACGACCAGGGCGGCTACCCGCGCTCGGTGGGGCTGACGGTCTGGGGCACGGCGTGCATGCGCACCCAGGGCGACGACATCGCGGAGATCCTGGCGCTGCTGGGCTGCCGCCCGCTGTGGGACGACGCCTCGCGCCGGGTCACCGGCTTCGAAATCATCCCGCTTGAGGAGCTGGGCCGCCCGCGCATCGACGTGACGGTGCGGATCTCCGGCTTCTTCCGCGACGCCTTCCCGCACGTGGTCGGCCTGGTCGACGACGCGGTGCGCGCGGTCGCGGAGCTGGGCGAGCCGGCCGAGTCCAACTTCGTGCGGGCGCACGCGGACGAGGACACCGCCGCGCACGGCGACCGGCGACGGGCCACCTCCCGCATCTTCGGCTCCAAGCCGGGCGCGTACGGCGCGGGCCTGCTGCCGCTGATCGACGCCCGCAACTGGCGCAGCGACGCGGACCTCGCCGAGGTCTACGCGGTGTGGGGCGGCTACGCCTACGGGCGCGGCCTGGACGGCCGTCCGGCGCGCGGCGACATGGAGTCGGCGTTCCGCCGCATCCAGGTGGCGGCGAAGAACGTCGACACGCGCGAGCACGACATCGCCGACGCCGACGACTACTTCCAGTACCACGGCGGGATGGTCGCCATGGTCCGGCACCTGAGCGGCGACTCCCCGGAGGCCTACATCGGCGACAGCGCCGTCCCGGACCAGGTGAAGACCCGGACGCTGGGCGAGGAGACCCACCGGGTCTTCCGGGCCCGGGTGGTCAACCCCCGCTGGATGTCGGCGATGCGCCGGCACGGCTACAAGGGCGCCTTCGAGATGGCGGCCACCGTGGACTACCTGTTCGGCTACGACGCCACCGCGGGCGTCGTCGACGACTGGATGTACGAGAAGTTGGCGTCGGAGTACGTCTTCGACCCGGAGAACCGCGACTTCATGCAGAAGTCCAACCCGTGGGCGCTGCGGGGCATGACGGAACGCATGTTGGAGGCCGCCGACCGCGGCCTGTGGGCGGAGCCGGACCAGCGGACCCTGGACCGGCTCCGGCAGACCTACCTGGAACTCGAAGGCGACCTGGAGGGCGACGACGCATGACGACCACCTATCCGTTCACCGCGGTCGTGGGGATGGCCGACCTGCAGCTCGGGCTGCTGCTGAACGCCGTGGACCCGTCGATCGGCGGGGTGCTGGTGCGCGGCGAGAAGGGCACCGCGAAGTCCACGGCCGTGCGCGCGCTGGCCGCGCTGCTGCCCGGGGTGGAGGTCGTCACCGGCTGCCGGTTCTCCTGCGAGCCCGGCGCGCCCGACGCCCGTTGCCCCGACGGGCCGCACCCGCCGGGGCTTGGCGAACAGCGGCCGGCCCGGATGGTCGAGCTGCCCGTCGGCGCGTCCGAGGACCGGCTGGTCGGCGCACTGGACATCGAGCGGGCGCTGTCCGAGGGGGTCAGGTCCTTCGAGCCGGGCCTGCTGGCGCAGGCGCACCGCGGCGTGCTCTACGTCGACGAGGTCAACCTGCTGCACAACCACCTGGTCGACCTGCTGCTGGACGCGGCCGCGATGGGCGCCTCCTACGTCGAACGTGAGGGCGTCTCGGTGCGGCACGCGGCGCGGTTCCTCCTCGTCGGGACGATGAACCCGGAAGAGGGCGAGCTGCGGCCGCAGTTGCTGGACCGCTTCGGGCTGACCGTCGAGGTGGCCGCCTCGCGGGAGACCGACGAGCGGGTCGAGGTCGTGCGGCGGCGGCTCGCCTTCGACGCCGACCCGGACGCGTTCGCGCTGCGCTGGGCCAAGGACGAGGAGCAGGTCCGCGACCGGATCCTGGCGGCCCGCGCCCTGCTGGGGCAGGTGCGCCTGGGCGACGCGGCGCTGCGGCAGATCGCCGCCACCTGCGCCGCGTTCGAGGTGGACGGCATGCGCGCCGACATCGTGATGGCCCGCACGGCGACCGCACTGGCCGCCTGGGCCGGGCGCACCGACGTGCTGGCCGAGGACGTCCGGCAGGCGGCGCTGCTGGCGCTCCCCCACCGCCGGCGGCGCAACCCCTTCGACTCGCCGGGGCTGGACGAGGACACGCTCGACGAGACGCTGCGCGAGAACTCCGGCGCGGACGACGACCCCGACCCGGACGGTCCGGACGGCGGCGGCCGGCCCCCGCAGCAGAGCGACGGCGAGGGCGAGGGCGACGGTGCGGAGGCACCCGTGCCCGAGCAGCGCTCCGACGCGGCCGGCGAACCGTCCGAGGCCGCCGGCCCCGCCCAGGGCGACGGCGCAGGCCAGGCACCCGAGAAACCGGCGGCCTCGGCCGCGCAGCCGTTCCGCACCCGCCCGCTGACCGTCCCGGGCGTCGGCGAGGGTGCGGCCGGCCGCCGCTCCCGCGCCCGCACGGCGCAGGGCCGCACCACCGGCGCGCGCCGCCCGCAGGGCCCGCTGGGCAGGCTGCACGTGGCCGCGACCGTGCAGGCCGCCGCGCCGTACCAGCACGCCCGGGGCCGCTCTGCGCCGGGCACCGGCCTGGTGCTGCGCCGGGACGACCTGCGCGAGACGGTCCGTGAGGGCCGCGAGTCGAACCTGGTGCTGTTCGTCGTGGACGCCTCCGGCTCGATGGCCGCGCGGCAGCGCATGAGCGCCGTGAAGGGCGCGGTGCTGTCCCTGCTGCTGGACGCCTACCAGCGCCGCGACAAGGTCGGCCTGGTCACCTTCCGCCGCGACGAGGCGGACGTGGCGCTGCCGCCCACCTCGTCCGTCGACGCCGCCGCGGCCCGGCTGGAGTCGCTGCCCACGGGCGGCCGCACCCCGCTGGCCGGCGGCCTGCTGCGGGCCCG
>DASSBO010000383.1:0-8394 GCA_035698655.1 Streptomyces sp. | reverse complement strand
GTGTGGTGGGGGCTGTTCCTGACCGTCTGCGACAGTTGGCCGGCCGCCGCCGCGACGCTGGTCTCACCGGTGGTGATGAGCCTGCTGCTGACGAAGGGCAGCGGCAAGCAACTCCTGGAGCGGCACATGGCGGGCCGTCCGGGCTGGGCCGAGTACACCGAACGCACCAGCGGCTTCTTCCCGCTGCCGCCCCGCAGGACCGGACGCCCGGCCTGAACGCGACGAAGCGGGGCCCGGCCGCCACCGGCCGGGCCCCGCTGCTGCCGTCGCCGTCAGGCGCCGGCACCGCCGTCGAAGGGGAGCAGCAGCAGCGGGTCGGAGGTCGGCTGCGGCGAGCCGCCGTCCGGCTCCACCGTGACGCCCATCGCCGTGGCCCCGTCGAGCCTGCCGTCCATGAGCACGGTCGTGCCGTCGCCGCCGCCGTCCAGCAGACCGGCCGGGCGCATGGTGCCGCGGTCGGCGTACCACAGCTGGTACGTCTTCCCGCTGGGCGCCGCGGGCAGCCCGGAGGCGACGAACGCGGCACGGTTCACGCTGCGGGAGACCACGACCGAGCCGGAGCCGCCGTCCGGCAGCGGTGCGCTGCGCACCTTCGCGTCCGGCGCCGCCAGCACCCGGGCCAGTTCGGCCGCCTGCTGCCGGCTCTGCTGTGCCTGTTCCTGGGCGTCCTGGGCGACCTGGTGCTGCCACACGGCGATCCCGCCGAGCGACGCGGCGGCGGCCAGTGCCGCGGCGAGCGCCAGCTTCGGCACCGACCTGGCCCAGCGACCCGGCGTGCGGGCGGCATGTCGCGTCGGAACCTTCGGCGGCTCCTGCCGCACCGAGGCGATCCGCCGCAGCACCTTCTCCCGCATCTCCGGCGGCGGCGTCACCGTCTCGCCCAGGCCGAGCCGCTCCGCGGTCGCGGTCAGCTCCCGCACCTCCTGCGAGCAGGCGGCGCAGGCGTCCAAGTGCGCCTCGAACTCCTCGCGCTCGTCGTCCGGCAGCGCGTGGACCGCGTAGGCACCGGTCATCGTGTGCAGGTCCGCGTGCGTCATACCGTCACCCCCAAGCAGTCACGAAGCCGGATCAGCCCGTCGCGCAGCCGTGTCTTGACGGTCCCCAGCGGAAGGCTCAGCAGCTCCGCGACCTCCCGGTAGGTCAGTCCGCGGTAGTAGGCCAGGCCCACCGACTCGCGCTGCAGATCGGTCAGCCCGCGCAGGCACCGGCGGACCTGCTCGCGCTCCAGCCGGGCCTCCACCTGCTCGGTGACCTCGTCGAACGCCGGAGTCTGGTCCAGCAGCGCCGCCCGGTGCTCACGGTCCGAGCTCGCCTGCGCGGACCGCACGCGGTCCACCGCACGCCGGTGGGCGAGCGTCATGATCCAGGCCATGGCGCCGCCCCGGTCGGGCTGGAAGTGCGCGGCACGCCGCCACACCTCGACCAGCACCTCCTGGGCGACCTCCTCGGACTGCGCCGGGTCGCGCAGCACGCTGCGCACCAGGCCCAGCACCGGCCCGGCGACCATGTCGTAGACCCCGGCGAACGCCTCCTGCTCGCCGCGGGCCACCCGGACCAGCAGCTCCTTGAGGTCGGGCCCATGAGGCTTCGTCCCGGCGATGTGCACGGCTTCCTTCACGCCGCCACACCCCCGTGCACACGGGCGGGAGCCGTCGGCGGACGGCTCCCGGTACGGGCAGACCCCATGCTTCCTCCCACGTCGAACGGCTCGCTTCACCACACATTCGGATCCGCGAGCCGTCCGGATTGGTGGGGGCCGGGGCCGACCGTCGCCCGTGGCCCGCCTGCGCTCAGCCCAGCCAGTTCATCTCGTCCGGGTCGGGGCCCAGCCGGCTGCCGGTGTCCAGGGCCGCCACGGCGGCCAGGTCGGCGGCGTCCAGCTCGAAGGAGAACACGTCGAAGTTCTCGCGGATCCTGGAGGGCGTCACCGACTTCGGGATCACCACGTTGCCGGTCTGCAGGTGCCAGCGCAGCACGACCTGTGCGACGGTCCGCTCGTGCTTGCGGGCGATCTCGGTCAGCTGCGGGTCGCTGAGCAGGTCCTTGCCCTGGCCCAGCGGCGACCACGCCTCGGTGGCGATGCCGTGCTCGGCGTGGAAGGCCCGGGTCTCGCCCTGCTGCAGCCGCGGGTGCAGCTCGACCTGGTTCAGCGCCGGGACGGTGCCGGTCTGCTCGATCACCCGCCGCAGGTGGTGCGGGTGGAAGTTGGACACGCCGATCGCGCGGGCACGGCCGTCGGCGAGGATCTTCTCGAAGGCCTGCCACGTCTCGACGTAGCGGTCCTGCGAGGGGACCGGCCAGTGGATCAGGTACAGGTCGACGTACTCCAGGCCCAGCCGGGCGAGGGAGGCATCGAAGGCGCGCAGCGTGCTGTCATGACCGTGCTGGTTGTTCCACAGCTTGGTGGTGACGAACAGCTCCTCGCGCGGCACTCCGGAGGCGGCCAGCGCCTTGCCGGTGCCCGTCTCGTTCTCGTAGATCGCGGCAGTGTCGATGCTGCGGTACCCGGCCTCCAGGGCGGTGCCCACCGCCTTGGCGGCCTCGTCGTCGGGCACCTGCCACACGCCGAATCCGAGCTGCGGCATCTCCACGCCGTTGTTGAGCCTGATGGTGGGAACGCTGCTCACAGGGGATCTGTCCTCACGTCGGTGCGATGGTTCGGGTCGTCTCGCCTTCAACGATCACCCGCGCGTACGCATTCCCGTTCAGGTGCGGTAGAGCGCCTCGATCTCGACGGCGTAGGCCTTCTCGATCGCGTTCCGCTTCAGCTTGAGCGAAGGCGTGAGCAGGCCCTCCTCCTCGGTGAACTGCGCCGCCAGGATCCGGAAGGTCCGGATGGACTCGGCCTGCGAGACGCGGGTGTTGGCCGCGACGACAGCCCGCCGGATCTCCGCCTCCAGGTCCGGGTCGCGCACCAGCTCGGCGGCGCCCAGTTCCGGCTTCTCCCGCATGTGCAGCCAGTGCGCGACCGCCTCCCGGTCCAGGGTGACCAGCGCCGAGATGTAGGGCCGGTCATTGCCGACCACGATGCACTGGGCGACCAGCGGGTGCGCCCGCACCCGTTCCTCCAGCGGCACGGGGGAGACCGTCTTGCCGCCGGAGGTCACCAGGATCTCCTTGCGGCGCCCGGTGATCGTCAGGTAGCCGTCCTCGTCCAGCGAGCCCAGGTCGCCGGTCGCCAGCCAGCCGTCCTCGGTCGGCGACCCGCCGTCCTGACCGGAGTGCCCCAGGTAGCCGGGGAAGACCTGGCCGCCGTGCACCCAGACCTCACCGTCGTCGGCGATGTACACGCTGCTGCCGGGGATCGGGTGCCCCACGGTGCCGAACCGGGTGCGCTCCGGGGGATTCGCCGTGACGGCCGCGGTGGTCTCCGTCAGCCCGTACCCCTCGAAGATGCGCACCCCGGCGCCGTCGAAGAACAGGCCCAGCCGCCGCTCCATCGCGCTGCCGCCGGACATCGCGTACCGGCACTGGCCGCCGAGGGCGGCCCGCAGCTTGCCGTAGACGAACTTGTCGAAGAACTGGTGCTGCATCCGCAGCGAGGTGCCCGGTCCGTGACCGGTGCCGAAGGCCTTGTGTTCGGCCGCCTCCGCGTAGCGGACCGCGACGTCCACGGCCTTCTCGAACGGGCCGAGCTTGCCCTCCAGCTCCGCCTTGCGCCGGGAGGCGGCGAAGACCTTCTCGAAGATGTAGGGCACGGCCAGGATGAACGTCGGCCGGAACGATGCCAGGTCGGGCAGCAGGGCGGAGGCGTTCAGGTTCGGCTGGTGACCGAGCTTGGCGCGCGCCCGGATGGCCGCGATCTCGACCATGCGCCCGAAGACGTGGGAGAGCGGCAGGAAGAGCAGGGTGGCCGACTGCTGCCCGTGCTTGTAGGTGAAGACCTGCTCGTACCGTCCGACGATGTTGTCGGCCTCCGCCATGAAGTTGGCGTGGGTGATCACGCAGCCCTTCGGGCGTCCCGTCGTGCCGGAGGTGTAGATGATGGTGGCCACCGAGTCCGGGGTCAGCGCCATCCGGTGCCGGTGCACCACCTCGTCGTCCAGGTGGGCGCCCGCCGCCATCAGCCGGCCCTCGGCGTCCGAGTCGAGCTGCCACAGCCGCTCGAGCTGCGGCAGCCGGTCCACCACCGAACCGATGGTCATCGCGTGGTCCTCGTGCTCGACGACGGCGGCGCGCACGCCCGAGTCGTAGAGCATCCAGTGGACCTGCTCGGCCGAGGACGTGGGGTAGACGGGCACGGACTGGGCACCTATCGCCCATATCGCGAAGTCGAAGAGCGTCCACTCGTAGCGGGTACGTGACATGATCGCGATGCGGTCGCCGAAACGCACCCCCTCGGCGAGCAGCCCCTTGGCCAGCGCCAGCACCTCGTCGCGGAAGTGGGCCGCGGTCACGTCGCGCCACTGCCCCTCGGCGTCCTTGCGTGCCAGCACGACACGGTCGGGGTCGTCGAAGGCATGGTCGAACACGGCGTCGGCCAGACCTCCTACCTGAGGTGCCGTCGCCATGGCTGGGACGGAATACTCGCGCAATGTCCTGCTCCTCGAACTGCATGGGACAGCGCCGTGACCGTACCGGATCCACGCCATACGCGGGAGGACCGTCGATGCTGGTCGATGGGGCAATCCGGTCACTTCGGCGCCGTCGTGCGCACCCTGTTGCACTTCGTCCGCGAGATCTGCACCGAACCTTTCCCGGAAGGTGCAACGGCGATCCCCTCCACGCCCCTCTTCCGACACCTGCTGTTCGCACCCGTGCGCTGACGTAGCCGGGACAGGCGACCACGGCAGGCGAGCACCGAAGGGCAGGACGACGCATGCGCCAGGGCTGGGACACCGTCGGCAGGGGACTCCGTCGCAGAGGCCGGCTGCTCGCCGCGGCCGTGCGGCCGCCGCTTCCGCGGGAGCGGCCGGCGGCCGTGGCACCGCCCCTGGACGAGACGCGGCCCGACCCGTACGTCGCCCCGTACGCCGGGCGACTGGTGCCCTCACCGGTCTTCGTCCTCTCCCCGGTGCGCTCCGGGTCGACGCTGCTGCGGGTGCTGCTCAACAGCCACTCCCGGATCCGCGCCCCGCACGAGATGCACCTGCGCACCCTGCACGTCCGGCCGGTCCGCGAGTTCACCGCCGGCGCGATGCGCGAGCTGGAGCTCGACCGGCACGAGCTGGAACACCTGCTGTGGGACCGCGTCCTGCACCTGGAGCTGACGCGCAGCGGCAAGGAGCTGATCGTCGACAAGACGCCGCCCAACACCCTCATCTGGCCCCGGCTGCAGCGAGGCTGGCCGCAGGCCCGCTACCTGTTCCTGCTGCGCCACCCGGCCGCCGTCGTCAGCTCCCTGGTCAACCGGCGCACCGACCCGGACCTCGACGAGATCCACGCCGAGGTGCTCGAGTACTGCGAACGCCTCGAGGAGGCCCGGCGGGAACTCGACGGTCACACCCTGACCTACGAATACCTCACCGCCGAGCCGGAGCAGGCCACCCGGGAGGTGTGCCGGTACCTGGGCGTCGAGTGGGAGGCGGAGATGCTCGACTACGGCAAGGCCGACCACGGCACGTTCCGTCCGCACATCGGTGACTGGAGCAGCGCCATCAAATCCGGCCGGATCCAGCCGGCGCGTACCGGCGACGGTGCCGCGGCGCTGCCGGCACCGCTGGCGCGCATCGCGGAGGCCTGGGGCTACGAGCCGTCGGCCGAGCCGGGCGCCGACTCGAGTACGAGCCGCTCCGCGCCCGCGTAGACGTTCATCGAGGAACCCCGCAGGAAGCCCACCAGCGTCATGTCCGACTCCTCGGCCAGGTCCACCGCCAGCGAGGACGGCGCGGAGACCGCGGCCAGCACCGGGATGCCGGCCATGACCGCTTTCTGCACCAGCTCGAACGACGCCCGGCCCGAGACCATCAGGACGGCGGTATGCAGCGGCAGCCCGTCCTGCTGCAGGGCGCGGCCCACGAGCTTGTCGACGGCGTTGTGCCGGCCCACGTCCTCCCGCACGTCCAGCAGCTCGCCGGAGGCCGTGAACAGCGCCGCCGCGTGCAGACCGCCGGTGCGCTCGAAGACCCGCTGTGCGGCGCGCAGCCGGCCGGGCAGCCCGGCGAGCAGCTCGGGGGTGAGCGAGCCCTCCGGCAGCCCGCCGCCGGCTGCCTCGGCCAGGGGCCAGCGGGTGCGGGTCCGCACGGCGTCCAGGCTGGCCTTGCCGCACAGGCCGCACGAAGAGGACGTGTAGACGTTGCGCTCGAGGGAGATGTCGGGCAGCGGCACACCGGGGGAGAGACGCACGTCGACCACGTTGTAGGTGTTCTCGCCGTCGACCGTGGCGCCCCCGCAGTAGACGATGCTCGCCACTTCCCCGGCCCGCGCGACGACCCCTTCACTCACCAGGAACCCGGTGGCCAGCGCGAAGTCGTCCCCGGGCGTGCGCATGGTGACGGCCAGCGGCGAGCCGTTCAGCCGGATCTCCAGCGGCTCCTCGGCCACCAGGGTGTCCGGCCGCGCCGAGACGGCCCCGTCCCGCACGCGGACGACGCGGCGCCGTTCGGTGACCCGTCCCATGCTGCGCTCCTTGTCATCGGCCGACCCAGGTCAAGCGTCGCATCCGGTGCCTGCGGCTGCGGTGCGGCACCAGCGACCGTACGCTGCTGCCGAACGCTCGTACGACGAAGGGGAGACGGCGGTGGAACGACGGCCCGTGGCGGTCTTCGACCTGGACGGCACACTCGCGGACACCCGGCACCGGCTGCACTACGTGGAGTCGTCCCCGAAGGACTGGACCGCGTTCTTCCGCGCGGCCGACCAGGACCCGCCGCTGGAGGCCGGTATCGCGCTGGCCCTGGACTGGGCCGAGCGCTGCGACCTGGCCTACGTCACCGGCCGTCCCGAACGCTGCCGGCGCGCCACCCACCGCTGGCTCGCCGACCAGGGCCTGCCGCGCGGCACCCTGTGGATGCGCGCTCCGCGCGACTTCCGGCCGGCCCGCGTCGCCAAACCGGAACTGCTGCGCGAACTCGCGCAGGAACGCGAGGTGGCCGTGGTCGTCGACGACGACGCCCAGGTCTGCGACGCCTACCGGCAGGCCGGCTTCCAGGTCGTCACGGCCGACTGGATGCCGCCTGCGGAAGCCCTCCACCAAGCCCAGGAGAACACCGGCCGCACGTAAGGCGTCGCTCAGCACTGCCAAGGGAACGCGCCCCGGCCGCAGGGCCGGCAAGCGAACGCATACCCGCATCCGCCCCCGAAGTTGATCTCGGTGCGGTAGTCGTGTCCTTCTTCGAGCTGCGCCACGAAGTGCATGGGCTTTGCACACGACGCACAGTCGGGCACTTCGTTGTTCTGCAGCCACGAGGGCTCGCCGCCGAGCTGACCGAGAATTTCCGACCGCGCACGCCTCTGCCAACACGGCGGCCTCACCCTCAGGTACGGCGGCGGGTGCCAGCCCGTCCCCAGCGAAGACCAACGCCCGGTTGCCTCCGGACGCGGCGTCCCACTCCTCGCACACAGGCGCCGGTCTGGTGAACGGTCCGGGCCGTGCCGACCTTCACCCTCCCCGCTTTCGCCTGGGCCGCGACCGCGGCCGTCAGGGAAGCACGGGCGAAGCCGTCGAGGCTGTAGACCGGTCAGTCTTCCTTGAAGATTCCCTCCACCGTGGTGGCGGTGATGGCGCGGGTGAACCAGGTGTCCAGGATGGTGAGGTCCTGGCAGTCGGTGATCCGGTCCCGTGCGTCGTCCGGAACGGTGACGTTGCGCTGGCTGAGCAGCAGCAGGATGGCCCCGGCCCGGCCATGTGCCTCTCCCTGAGCTCGTCCTTCGACGCGGCGTCGCCCAGGCCGAGTTCGGTGAGTTCGATGAAGATGCTCGCCGTTTCCTCGTCGAGCGTCTTCAGGGCGGAGGCCAGCGCTGTCGTTGACCAGGGGCACGTTGTGCGGACCGAGGCAACGAGCAGGATCCGTCAGTCCCGGCTTCCGGGGTGGGTGAGCTGGGTGGCGAGGCGGTCGATGGCTGAGCGGATGGCCCGGCCGTAGTCGTCGTCGTGCAGGGCGTCGAGGCGCCGGCGGGCCTCGGACAGGTGGGCGCTGGCTCGGTCGGCAGCGCCGAGCTTGTGGTGGCCGGCGGCCAGGTTCAGGTGCAGGGACGGGGAGAACCCGCGAATGGCCAAGTACGCGTGGTGCTGCTTGACGCGCTCGTCCGTCACCGAGTCCGCGGCCTCCAGCGCCCGCTGGTTCCATGCCAGTTCCTCGCTCGGATCCGACTGTAAGTCCGCCATGTGGTGCGCGAGCACGCAACGGTGGAACGGATCGCGCCGCGGCCGACCCCGTGGTCGCGGGCGAGGGCGGCGGTCTTCGCGGCCGCCACTGCGACCGGGTGACGTCGTCGGACAGACTGCTCTGCCAT
>DASSBO010000382.1:0-4409 GCA_035698655.1 Streptomyces sp. | reverse complement strand
CACCGCGCACGTCCCGCCCGTCGTCAGCGGCTCCCGTTCCCTGGGCCGCCACGGCAACCGGCTTGCCGCGCGCACCCTGCTCGCTGCCACCGACGGCACGTTCCGGCCGGCCGTCGCCGCGCTGCGCCGCGAGTTGGGACTGCCCCGGCGCCGGTCCGCCGGCGGCCCGGCCGCGATGCTGCGCGCGCGGACCGTGCTGCACGGCTACAGCCCGCACGTCGTGCCACGCCCGCCCGACTGGCCGGACGGGCACCGGGTCTGCGGCTACTGGTGGCCGGCGCCGCCGCCCGGCTGGGCGCCCGACCAGCGGCTGGTGGACTTCCTCGCCGCCGGGCCGCCGCCCGTCTTCGTCGGGTTCGGCAGCATGGTCGCCGACGACGCCGCTGCGCTCAGCGCGCTCGTGACCGACGCGCTGCGCCGAGCCGGGGTGCGCGGCATCGTGCAGGCCGGCTGGAGCGGGCTCGCGGCCCGCGACGGCGACGACGTGCTGAGCGTCTCCGACGTGCCGCACGCCTGGCTGTTCCCGCAGACCGCCGCCGTCGTCCACCACGCGGGCGGCGGCACGAGCGCCGCCGGGCTGCGGGCTGGTGTGCCGGCCGTTCCGGTGCCGGTGCTGCTCGACCAGCGCTTCTGGGCCGCCCGCCTCGCCGCGCTGGGCGCGGCCACCGCGCCGGTGCCGTACCGGCGGCTGACCGCCGACCGCCTCGCCGCGGCGATCCGCACCACGACGACGAACCCGTCGCACCGCGCCGCCGCCCGCGCCCTGGCGGCCCGCCTCGCCGAGGAGGACGGCTGCACGCCGGTGCTGGCCGCACTCGACCGGCTCGGGCGCTGAGAGGCGCTTCAGACGAAGCGGATCTCCGGGAAGCGGGTGGACGGGCCCTCCAGGAGGGCGGCGTCGGCGCCGCGCAGGTGGCGGTCGAAGAACGCCGTCACGTAGGCGCGTTGGGCGGCGATCGCCCGCTTCGTGGGCACCGTGCCGACCAGTGTCGTCACCGTCTCCTGCGGCAGGTCCAGTTGCCGGGCGATCTGCGGGATGAGCGACGTCGCGTCCGTGTACGTGTGGTGCTGCGAGCCCAGCAGTGTCAGGTCGCGGTGCCACCCGGCGTTGCTGTGCTCCCACAGCGCGCCCCAGGCCGGCACGTTGGTGCGGTCGTTGCCGTCCTCCCCCATCAGCAGGAACGGCCGGTCGAGCCCGTCGGCCGCGGCGGACGACAGGTTGCCCGGCGTGTGCCCGTCCTGGACGAACGCGAGCACGCCGTCCAGGTCGGCCCCGGCCGCGATGCGCGGGTCGTCGTGCATCGCCTGCAACGCGGCGAAGCCGCCCGCCGACTGGCCGAACATCCCGACCGGCGCCCGCGCCAGCCGCCCTGCCGCGAACGCCCTCTCCACTTCGTCCAGCACGAACCGGGCGTCCGCGACCCGCACGTCGAGGGTCTTCCGCAGGAGGGCGACGATCGCGTCCTGCCCCTGCTGCGCGGCCTTCGCGAACTCCTCGGGCAGCCGCGTCGTCTCCACCCGGCCGCCCGGGAACTCCACGGCCGATGCGTCGTAGGTGTGGTCGAGTGCCACGACCACGTAGCTGCGTGAGGCGAGTTCGTCCGTCAGCGTCGTGCCCAGGCCGCGCGGGTCGGCCACGCCGGGCGAGTACAGCACCACCGGCCGGGCCGCGCGCCCGCGGGCCGGCGGCGCGCCCCGGTGGGCGAACGTCTGCGTCGCGGCCCAGTCGATGCGGCCCTTGGGCAGGTCACCGAAGTTGTTCACCCGGTCGAAACCCGCCGCCTCGCCCGCCGTCAGCTGGGGCGCCCGCCGGTGCCCGGCGACCGTGCGGGCCGGGTAGCGCACGTCGACCATCAGCTCACGGGGGCGCCCGCCCACCCACGGGTCGGTCCGCGCCCGGTCGACCAGCCGCAGCGACACCGTGCCCACCGGGAACGGCCCCGTCGGCGCGGGCAGCGTCATGTGCGCCTTCGCCGGCGTGCCCGCCGGGCGCCGCGCGGCCGCCCGTGCCGGGGCAGCGGAGGTGCCCAGACCTGCCGCCGCGCCGAGGGCGGCGAGGGCGGAACCGGCGAGCAGGGAGCGGCGGCGAACGCCGCGAGGTGAGGTCGTGTCAGCCATGGCGCAAGTCCATCGCGGGCGGGCCCCGGCCGCCATCGGGCAGACGCCCTGCCCTGGGTGGGGCCTGCACCACCAACACGTGGGGCCGACGGCGGTGTCCGCATAGCATGACCGGTGTGACTGGTGTGCGAACCCCGGAGACGCTGCTGGGCAGGCTGCTGCCGGACGAGGTGGCGGCCGCCGAGTCCTTCGAGGACCCGCCCGAGGTGTTCCTCTTCCCCGAGGAGCAGGCGGCGATCGCCAAGGCGGTCGACAAGCGGCGCCGCGAGTTCGCCACCGTGCGGCACTGTGCGCGCCGCGCCCTGACGGCCCTCGGGCGCACGGCCGTGCCGCTGCTGCCCGGTCTGCGCGGGGCGCCGGGCTGGCCGCAGGACGTGGTCGGGTCCATGACGCACTGCGACGGCTACCGCGCCGCCGCCGTCGCGCCGCGCGTCCGGGTGGCGTCCCTCGGCATCGACGCCGAGCCGCACGGGCCGCTGCCCGACGGCGTCCTGAACGCGGTGACGCTGCCCGCGGAACGCGGGCACCTGGCCGAACTGGCCGGCCACGACCCGTCCGTGCACTGGGACCGGCTGCTGTTCAGCGCCAAGGAGTCCGTCTACAAGACGTGGTTTCCGCTGACGGGCGCATGGCTCGGCTTCGAGGATGCCGAACTGCGCTTCGCCCCGGACACCGGGACGTTCCGCGCCCGCATCCTGCGCGAAGGGCGCGACCACGAGGGCCACCGGCTGCACACCTTCCACGGCCGCTGGCAGGCCGCCCGCGGTCTGGTGGTCACCGCGATCGCCCACCAACCCGGTGCCGCGTGCGGACAGAATCTGTCCTGAAGGGGCCCGATGCTGGCCTTATGAGCACCGAGACGCCCTTCCGCATCGACGTTCCCACAGCCGAGCTGGACGATCTACGGGACCGGCTGACCCGCACCCGCTGGCCCGACGCACTGCCCGGCGTCGGCTGGTCGTACGGCGTGGACAAGGCGTATCTCCGCGGGCTGGTCGACTACTGGGCCACAGGCTACGACTGGCGTGCGCACGAGCGGGCGCTGAACCGGGTGCCGCAGTTCACCACGGAGATCGACGGCCAGCGGATCCACTACCTGCACGTGCGTTCACCGGAGCCGGACGCGACGCCGCTGGTGATCACGCACGGCTGGCCCAGCACGGTGTACGACCTGCTGGGGCTGCTGGGCCCGCTGACCGATCCCCGACGGCACGGCGGCGACCCGGCGGACGCCTTCCACGTAGTCGTCCCGTCCGTTCCCGGCTTCGCCTTCTCCGGACCGACCCGGGAGACGGGATGGGGCGTCGCGCGCACCGCGCGGGCGTGGGCCGAGCTGATGCGCCGGCTGGGGTACGAGCGGTTCGGGGCGCAGGGCGGCGACTTCGGGAGCCTCGTCTCGCCCGCGCTGGGCAGGCTGTGCCCGGAGCGGGTGCTCGGTGTTCACGTGAACGCCCTGGTCGACGCCTCCACGCCGACCGGGCCCGAAGAGCTCGACGCACTGGGCGCCGCCGACCGTGCACTCGTGCGGGAGAACCAGGCCTGGTGGTACCGGCACTCCGGCTACGCCACGCAGATGAGCACCCGGCCGCAGACCCTGGCCTACGCCCTGAACGACTCCCCCGTCGGGCAACTCGCCTGGAACCTGGAGTGGTTCGTGGACTGGGACCCCGGCGCCGGCGTACAGCCGCCGGTCGACCGCGACGCCGTCCTGACCGACGTCACCGTCTTCTGGCTGACGCAGACTGCGGGTTCGGCGGCGAGGATGTACCTCGAGGCGGGCACGGAGGCGTGGGGCACCCGCCCGGCGCCCTCTCCGGTGCCCACCGCGGTGGCGACGTTCGCCGGCGACCGCGCCGTCCGCGCGCTGGCGGAGCGGTCGCACACGATCACGCGCTGGACGGAGCATGACTGCGGCGGGCACTTCGCGTCGCTGCAGGCGCCGGACGAGCTGGTCGCCGACATCCGGGCCTTCTTCCGTACCGTCGCGAGATGAGCTCGATCGCACAGGAGGCGAGCCCTGGCCCATATATCCGGGGTCCTCGTGGGCCGGACCTCGCCATCTCCCGTTCAGGGATCACCGCTCCCTGGCCAGGGCGCGCCGCAGCGAGGCCAGGAAGCGGTCCGGCCGGAGGGAGTCCTGCCAGGTGAAGCGAAGGATGACGAGGCCGGGGTAGGCGGAGAGCAGGGCGTTCTGGCGCTCCCTGTCCGAGTGCAGGGCCCTGGGCTGATCGTGCACGCCGCGCCCGTCTGCCTCCATGCCCACCCATTGGCCGGGGTAGCCGGCATCCAGC